>JBBQGR010000228.1:0-4827 GCA_038323185.1 Phycisphaerales bacterium
GGCGTTGTTGGGGCCCAGGCTCCCTTGCTGGTGCGTGAGTTGGTGGCGCTGTGCGTTGAGGCTGGCGACGCGATGGACCATCCGTCGCGAGACGGCGCGGCGGCGCGGCTTGCTGGCATCGCCGCGCCCGACCTGCTGCGCGTCATCGAGCTGATCACGGCGCGATTCCATCTTTCCAACATTGGCGAGCAGCTGACGATCGCGCGGATCAACCGCGAGCGAGAGGTGGCGTCCACGCAGGATCGTCCGCGACCGGAGTCGATCATGGAGGCTGTGTCGCTCGCGCGCTCGCAGGGAGTGACGCGGGCCGCGCTGACCGAGGCGATCGGCTCGATCGAGGTCGGTCCGACGCTGACGGCCCACCCTACGGAGGCGCGCCGGCGCACCGTGATCACGAAGCAGCTTGAGATCGCGGCGATGACGCGCCGGCTTCGGGAGGAGCAGCTCTCGCCGCTGGATCGCGAGGGACTGTTGCGGCGGGTGCGCGCGAGCATCTCGCTGCTGCTCGTGAGTGATGATGTGCGATCGCGCCGGCTCACGGTTGGTGATGAGGTGCGAAATGGGCTCTTCTTCTTGTCGCACTCGATCTGGCAGACCGTGCCCCGGCTGGCGGAGGATGTCGCGGCGGCGGTTCGCGCGGCGTATGGAGATGATGCCGCGGCGGCGCCGGGCGCGGGCGGTGCGAGCGGCGCAGCCATCGCACAGATCGAAGGACCTTCGCTGCTGGCGTACCGCACTTGGATCGGCGGCGACCGCGACGGCAATCCCGAGGTCACGCACGTTGCGACGCGCGCCACGCTTGCGGAACTGCGGGGCGCGGCGGTTGAGCTCTGGGACCACGAGCTTGAGGCTCTGAAGAACGACCTGAGCATTTCCACGCGGCGCACGGGCGTGACGCCGGAACTTCTGGAGGCTGTGGAGCGCGACCGTGCTCGGTGGCTTCCGAGCAGCCAGGTCGTCGAGCAGCGCGGTTCTGAGCCGCTGCGTTTGCGGCTCATGCAGATCAGAACCCGGCTGCGCGAGGATCCGACGTACACCTCGCGGACGTTGCGGGAGGATCTAGGCCTGCTCGCCCGAGCGCTGGACTCAACGGGGATTGCTTCGCTCAGGGACCACATGCCGCTGCGCGATGCGATGGTGCGGGCGCGGGTCTTCGGGCTTCACCTTGCGAGCCTCGATGTCCGCCAGCACAGCTCGGTGCACGAGAAGGCCGTGGCGGAGATGCTGAAGCACGCGGGCGTGACCGATCTCTACGCGGAGATGAGTGAGCCCCAGCGAGTTGAGCTGCTCCTGAGAGAGCTCTCGACGCGCCGGCCGCTGGTGGCGCACGATGCGGCGCTCTCGCCGGCCACGAGCGAGACGCTGCAGACTCTGGACGTTGTGCGGGCCGCCATCACGACCGAACCATCGAGCATCCGTGCGTATGTGATCTCGATGACGCACGGGGTGAGCGACATGCTGGAGGTGCTGTTGCTCATGAAGGAGCGGGGGCTGTTCCGCGTGCTGCCGGATTCGCCGGTTCGCACGCTGCATGTTGTGCCGCTGCTTGAGACTGTTGAGGATCTCACGGGCGGGCCGGCCCTGCTCGGCAAGCTGCTGAGAGAGCCGATCTATCGCCAGCACCTTGATCAGCTTGCGAAGCAGGATCTCGCCGATGGCTTTGCGCCGCCCGCGCGAAGCGCGGGATCGCTCGAGCACGAGATCATGCTTGGGTACTCGGACTCCAACAAGGACGGGGGCGTCCTGATGGCCAACATCGCGCTGCACGCGGCGCAGGAGCGGCTTGTGCTTGCGGCTCGGGAAGCGGGCGTTGGGCTGCGCTTCTTCCACGGGCGCGGCGGAACCGTGGGGCGCGGCGGCGGACGGGCGGGGCGCGCGATCCTTGCGGCACCGATCGCGTCGCGCTCGGGGCGGCTGCGGTTCACGGAGCAGGGAGAGGTGATCTCTTTCCGCTACGCGATGCCGGAGATCGCGCACCGGCATCTGGAGCAGATCATCAGTGCGGCGATTCGTGCCGCGCTGATGGCTCGTGCGGACGCCGGCGCTGTGGAGTCTTCGCCGAGTCGTGATCCGGCGGTGGACGCGCTGCTCGAGCGATTGTCGCGTGATTCGATGCGAACGTACCGCGGGCTGATCGACGACCCGCGATTCTGGCCCTGGTTCCTGGGGGCGAGCCCGATTGCGCACATCGGCAGCCTGCCGATTGCCAGCCGCCCGGTCTCTCGCGGCGGAGACTCGGGCTTTGAGTTCGATCAGCTTCGCGCGATCCCGTGGGTCTTCTCTTGGATCCAGATGCGGGCGCTCGCGCCGGGTTGGTTTGGCATGGGGACTGCGCTGGCCTCGTGCTCGCCCGAGGAGGCTGCGCTGCTGCGCGGGCAGCTCACCAAAGACTCGTTCGCATCGACCGTGCTCGACAACGCGGCGCAGGAGATGGCTCGGACGCGGCTCCCAATTGCGAAGCGGTATGCGCGGCTCGGGCCCGACGGTGGTGCGATCTTCGCGAGCATCGAGCGCGAGTTTGGGCTGGCTCGCGACGCGGTGCTGGGCCTCACGGGTCGCGCGACGCTGCTCGAGCACTCGCCCGTGATCGCGCAGTCCATCGCGGCGCGGAATCCATGGACCGACGTGCTCAACCTGATCCAGATCGAGCTGCTCGGGCGCTATCGGGCCGCGCGAGATGAAGAGAAGCCCGCGCTGCGGTCTGCGATTCTCGCGAGCATCAACGGGATCGCGGCGGCGATGCAGTCGACTGGGTGAATGCGGCGCGGGCGGATTACTGGCCACGGGTCAGGAGCCGGCGCTCCTCGGCGACCTGCTCGAGCAGCGGCCCGCGTGTGGCGGGCTCTGCGCTGCCTGCGCGGCGATCGGCCTCTGCCACATCGAGCCGCGCGGCGGCCTGGTCTGTCATGCCTGCCCGACGAAAAATCTGGGCCGCGCGGAGATGGAAGAGAGTGTCGATGACGACGCCGCGTTCGGACGCGAGGCGTTCGGATTCCAGCAGATTCTGCACGGCCTCGCTGGCGCGTCTCGCACCAGAGAGCGCGGCGGCGAGATTGCCGCGACGGTTGTAGCTCTGCGGCTTCATCGCGACGATCTCTTCCAGAATCGCGGCGGCAGTGGCCATGGCATCGCGGTCGTTGCGTCGATCGCGCAGCAGCTCGACGGCGGAACTATTGGTCCAGTTGATCTGCGCTCCAAGACGCCGGAAGCTGGCGGCGGCGAGCTGGGGTGGCCATGACGGCGCGGGCCTGATCGGCATCGGGTCCGCCGCGATTGAGGGCGCGATGAGCGCGGGCGTGGTCGATCAGGAGCTGGCGCATCACCTTCGCAGCGCGGCCATGAACTGGGCGCGGGTGTGGCCCGTCGCGCCCGAGCCTGAGACGAGCCGGATGAATGCCTCATGCACGAGCGCGGTGGGCTGGAGGGTGTGGGTCGCGCGCTCGTCGCGGAACATCGCTCTGGCCAACGCGCGAAGCTCGCCGTATACGAGCGGAATCATCGGCTTGATCGCCGAGCGTTCACCCGCGGCGGGCCTCCCGAGCAGCATCGTGACGTCCTGCGTTTGGCCCATGGCGATCTGTATCTGGATGCAGACGGTCGAAGGTTAGGCACACGGCCCGATCGGTTTTCAAACCCACAGCTTCTTTGGACTTGGGAACTGATGCCATCGACGCTGGCAGAGCCTGTTCTGCGAGGCGAGGGGAAAAAAGCATGACAATCGTGAGGTGGCGTGGCCTTGAAATCCGCCGGTATGGATGAGCGGGTTGGGCGCGTGTGTGCCAGCGATGGCACCACCCAACTCGCAACAGATTAGCTCGACCCGGAAGGTCGAACCGAGGCCGCGTGCAGCCACGCGAGCCGGGAGGTATCTCATGCTCAGTCCTCACACTCGCACCAGCCTCATCCGTTCCCTGATCCTCTGCGTCGGCGCTGCGGCGGCCGTTCCAGCGATGGCGCAGGTGGGCACTTCGTTCACCTACCAGGGTCAACTCGACGTGGGGGGCGCACCGGCCACGGGGATCTATGACCTGCAGTTCGGGCTGTTCAGTGCCGCGACGGGCGGGGCGCCGCTGGCGACCTCGTGCGTGAGCGACGTCTCGGTGGTTGACGGCCTCTTGATGGCGACGGTGGAATTCGGGGCGCTGAGCTCCTTCGCAACTCAGAACCTCTTCGTTGGCGAGCGTGTGCGTGAGGACGCGGCCAACATCGCCTGCGACTTCAACAACCCGAGCTTTACGACGCTTGTGGCCCGCCAGCGTCTGTCTGCGGCACCGATCGCGGCCCAGCTTCGCAACGTCTTCGTCGATTCGTTGGGCCGGGTGGGTATCAACGGCAGCTCGCCGCTCGCTCGCCTCGACCTGCAGGGCGGGGCCGAGCATGCAGGAGCTCAATCCGCGCGGCTACCGCTACATCGTGATCCTGCAAGAGATCAATCGGACCAACTCGGATCTCTTCTTTGGCGGCACGAGGCACTCCACTCCCTCGGGCGTCAACGCCAACACAGTCCTCATCAACTAGAACAACGGCGCCGACGACGGGCGACGCAACGCCTTCCGCGACACGATCGGCCCGGGCTGGCTGAACCGCGTGTACTCAGATCGTGACCTGTGTTCACTCAACAACGACGCGTACTGGGAAGACTCGGTCGCCCGCGGCTTCAACTACATCGGCACCAACTGCGTGGACGAGCCCGAGACCATCACCGACACGCGCATCCACTCCCCGTCACCAATCTACGTGACCCCGTCGTTCGCAAACACGCAGCAATGCGGTACGTGGGACGACCCGATGACGAGCATGACCGCCGCGGCCAGCCGCGTTTCTGCG
>JBBQGR010000229.1:0-4818 GCA_038323185.1 Phycisphaerales bacterium
GCCCCGACGTATCCACGCCGCGCTTCGCAAGCCCATCCAGCTCATCAATCAGCTTCAGCGGATCAACCACCACGCCATTGCCAATGACCGCAATCTTACCCGGATACAGAATCCCCGACGGTATCAGGTGCAGCGAGCCGCGGCGGTGCGGATGGGCGACCTTGGGCGGCCGGAATTGCTGCGCGAGCGGATCACGCTGGCGATGACGCTGAAGGGGCCGGCGTTTCGTGATCTTTCGTCAACGGGGCATGACCTGACGGTTGAGGGGCTAGTTGCGGAGTGCGTGCGTGTGGGTGAGCGGCTGGGGCCGCAGACGCGCGACACGACGCGGCTGCTGCACGAGCTGCTGGCGCAGGGGAAGCGGATCTTGTTCGAGGGTGCGAATGGCTCGCTGCTGGATGTGGATCACGGCACGTATCCGTACGTGACGGGATCAACGTGCATCGCGGCGGGGATCGGGCCGGGGACGGGCGTTCCTCCGTCGCGCGTTGGGCGCGTGCTTGGCGTGATGAAGGCGTATTCGACGCGCGTGGGCGCGGGGCCGATGCCCAGTGAGTTGCACGATGAGGTTGCGCACGGGATTCGCGAGCGCGGGCGCGAGTACGGGACGACGACGGGGCGGCCGCGGCGCGTTGGGTGGCTTGATCTGGTGGCGGTTCGTTACGCCGCGGCGATCAACGGGGCGACGGGCCTGGCGCTCACGATGCTCGATGTGCTGTCTGGCATGAGCGAGATCAAGGTCTGTACGGAGTATGAGATCGACGGGGAGCGCACGGGGTTCTTCACGCCCGACGCGTATGACCTGTCGCGAGCCAGGCCGATCTACCGGACGTTTGCGGGCTTCTCGGAGGACATCTCCGGGTGCAGGCGGATGGCGGACCTTCCCGCGGCGGCGCGGGCGTATGTTGATTTTATCGAGACGACGACCCAGGTGCGGGCGGATGCCGTAAGCGTGGGGCCGGACCGGGCGCAGACGATCATGACGTGATTGATGCGAAGAGGCACGGGTGCGGGAATGAACTCTGTTCTGGCCCGGTTCTCTGATGTTCTTGTGACTTCTTTGGTTCACACACACAATTGCAGGCACCCAACCCAGGTGACGACGCTCAGCTCCAACGCCGCACCGACCAGCCCGTTCGCGAGCGATCCGCTCGCGGCGGCGGCGATTGCGCGGATGAAGCTGCGGAATCCCGAGGCTGATCCGCTCGCGCATGTTCCTGATGTGCATCCTGCGCGGATCCCGCGGCACGTGGCGATCATCATGGATGGGAATGGGCGATGGGCGCAGGAGCGAGGCTTTCCGCGTGAGTTCGGGCATCGCAATGGTGCCGCGGCGCTGCGGGCGGTGGTGGAGCATGCGGGCCGGCTTGGTGTTGAGTTTGTAACGCTCTATTCCTTCTCGCTTGAGAACTGGAAGCGTCCGCGCGAGGAGGTCGAGGCGCTGATGCTGCTGTGCCTCATCTATCTCGCGGGCGAGGAGGAGGCAATGGTGCGGCGCGGGCTGCGCTTCCGCGTGATCGGCCGGCGCGAGGGGCTGCCCGAGGAGGTTGTGCGAGCGATTGCGCGGGTCGAGGCCTCAACGGCGAATGGCGCGCGCGGGACGCTGTGCCTTGCGATCAACTATGGCTCGCGAGCAGAGATCGCCGACGCCGCGCGGCAGATTGCGCGTGATGTGGCCGCGGGTCGGCTGCGGCCTGAGGATGTTGATGAGGCGGCGGTCGCGCAGCGGCTCTATGCGCCCGAGATTCCTGATCCTGACCTGCTCATTCGAACGGCGGGCGAGCTGCGCGTGAGCAACTATCTGCTGTGGCAGATCAGCTACGCGGAGATCTTTGTGACTCCGACGCTATGGCCGGATTTTCTTGAGGGCTCGCTGAACGAGGCCGTTCGGCATTATGCGGCGCGGAGCCGCAGGTACGGCGGGCTTGCCGAGCCGGGCGCGGGTGCCGAGTCGTCTGCCGGCGCGAGTGGCGCGAAACGAGGGGCTGGCGATGCGTGAGCGGCTGCTGCTGGGGCCAGTGCTGATTGGCGTGCTCATCGGCGGGCTCTGGCTTGATGAGTGGCTGGATGGGCGTGTTGCGCCGTGGTCGAAGGCGGGGCAGACGCTGCCGCCGGGGATCGTGGTGCTTGTCTTCTGCGTGATGCTGGCGGTGCTGGCGTCGCGCGAGCTGGCGGCGATCTTCACGAGCAAGGGTGTTGAGGCGAGCAAGCGGATCCTGACGACGGCGGCGTTGCTGGGGCTTGGGGCGTGCTGCCTTGTGCCAAGCAGCGTGAGTGCTGGCGCGGCGGTGGGGGCTGTGGGCACGTCGGCCGTGCTGGTGCTGATCATGGCGCTGGGTTTTTACTCGAGGCACAAGTCGGTGGAGGGCGTGGCGGCGGCGACGGGGGCGGCGCTCGTGGCGTTTGTGTATCTGGGCCTGATGCTGGGATTTGTGCCCGCGATCCGGCGAGATCATTCGGCGTGGGTGCTGCTGTGGGTGCTGCTTGTGACCAAGTCGTGCGACATCGGCGCGTACTTCGCGGGCAAGTCCTTCGGGCGGCACAAGCTGATCCCGTGGCTGAGTCCTGGCAAAACCTGGGAGGGGTTGGTTGGCGGGGTGTTGATGTCGTCGGCGGTGAGTGTGGCAGGGCTTGAGGTGCTGGAAGCCTGGGGTGTGATTTCGGGCGTGCCGCTGTGGGCGGGCGTGATTCCGGGCGTGCTCTTTGCGGTGGTGGGGCAGACGGGCGACTTGCTCGAGAGCATGCTGAAGCGCGATGCGGGGATCAAGGACAGTGGCAAGGTGCTGCCGGGTTTCGGCGGCGTGCTGGACGTGATTGATTCGCCGCTGCTGGTGGCGCCGCTGGCGTTCTGGGTCCTGCGTGCGTTTGGCGCTGCGGGGTGGCTCTAGCGGCGGAGAGGCGTGGGTGGGATTTGATTGTGACCTCTTGGCCTGGCGGCGGCGGACACGCGTGCGCGGGCGGTCTACAGTGGATTGGTGGCCTTCTGGAGCGTTTCATGGACGTGACGGCGAAGCTTCTGGCGGTGTTTCAGGTTGACAAGCAACTGCGGGGGCTGAAATCAAGGCTGACCGCTGCGGAGCGGTTCCTGGGCGAGCAGTCCAAGGAGATTTACGGGCTGGACGCCAAGCAGCACGCTCTTGAGACTCAGCTCAAGGCCGTGACGGCCCAGACGATGGGGGCGGAGGGCGAGGCCAAGCGGCTCGAAGCCCGCATCGCGGTCATCCGCGAGCAGATGAACAACGCGAAGACCAACCGCGAGTACCAGGCGTTCCTGGTTGAGATGAATACGTTCAAGATCGAGAAGGACAAGCACGAGACCGCGGCGCTCGACTCGATGTCGCGCCAGGAAGACATCAAGGGTCAGGTTGGCGAGATCGTCACGAAGAAGGGCGAGCGGGGCCAGGTGAAGCAGGTCGCGCAGACCGATCGCGATGCACGCTACAAGGAAATCGAGACGCAGCTCAACGAGCTGAAAGCCGAGCGCGATCAGCTCGCGACCGAGGTGCCGGCGGATGTGCTGTCACGGTACCAGCGTCTGGTGGACATGCGCGGCGAGGAAGCGATGGGCCCGGTCGAGGTCCAGGATCGCAAGCGTCACGAGTACACCTGCGGCGTCTGCCAGATGAGCCTGCCCATCGATGCGGTGAGCCTGCTCATGAGCCAGGGCAAGCTGACGTTCTGCTCGGCGTGCCAGTGCATCTTGTTCCTGGACAACACGGCCCGCGAGGCGTTGACTCCCGCGAGCGCAAAGTCAGGAACCTCGAAGCGATAGGCGGTTGCCGGTTGGGCTTGGATGATTTGCAGACATCATGCTTCGTGCAGTGAGGTCGTGGCATTGTCACGGCCTCTTTGTTTGGCAAGGTCTCAGGTCTTTGGTAACCGCGTTTCCCAAGCGAATCGCGTGAAGCCATCCTCCGCATCTTTGGGCTTGACTCATTTTCCCACTTGCCCATTTGCCCACTGGGCCAAACTGGGAGCTATGCGATACTTTGGCCATGGCTTCCACGAACGCCCGTAGGAAGAACACCGATGCCAGGGGCCGCATCACTCCTGGTGAGTCCTTCGCAAATCGCACCATGATCATCGAGAAGCGCGGCGATGAGCTCGTCCTTCGCATCGCACGCGTCATTCCGGAGCGAGAGGCATGGCTCTACGACAACGAGCAGGCGCTCGCCGCGGTCTGGCGGGGCCTCGGGCAGGCTAAGACGAGAAAGTTGGCAAAGAAGGGACCGGAGCTTGGCGTAGCGAAAGAACTCGCTGACCAGCTTCGGGACGACTGATGGCCTTTTCACCACAGCGAACCGATGAGGCGGACCGCACGTTTCGCAAACTTCAGGGTGCCGCGATGGCGTCACTCCGGAACCGCCAAAGGCACAAGCGGGCTAAAGCCAGTAGGGACGAGGGCCACTTCAAGCAGGTTGAGAAGTGTGTGCGCCTGCTTTTTAGACAATCCGAAGCATCCTGGGCTCAAGGCGCACGAGTACGATTTGATCGAGCATCCTTACGATCCAAGGTCGAAGGTGTTTGAGGCGTACGTGCAGAATCAAACGCCCGGTGCGTACAGGCTCTTTGGGGTTACGGACCTGAGGAGGGCGAGATCATAATAATCGCGATCACGCTACATCCGTAGGGTGTGCAGTCATTTGCACATGCTCCTTTTTTAGCAGCACCCTGAATCGAGGAGGCCGAGGGACGCGTGTGGATCAGCCGTGATGGCGGGACGTCTGTACCAGGCCTTTACTGCGTGCCTTCGAGTTCATCGAGCAGGGCCGATTGGACCTGTGCGCGCTGGAGATGGAGGCCCAGGTGCTTTGCGCC
>JBBQGR010000230.1:0-4806 GCA_038323185.1 Phycisphaerales bacterium
CGGACGTGGGCGGAGAAGACACTTCGTTACGCCGCGACGCGGTCCCGACGCTGGTCCGCACCTGCGGCGAGCCATTCCATATCGATCAGTAGACCGACGCCGCCATCTTCTCTGAGTGCGACGCTGCTGAGGCCGCGGACCGGGCTGGCTCCTTCGAGGGGTTTGACGGTGACGTGCTGCTGACCGATGACCTTCGTGACGAGGAGGCCCACACGCCGATCGCCAGCGCGCAGCACGATCACGTATCGCTCGATCGCGCGTGCGTGGCCATCGCCCAAGGCGTGCGACGCGCTGATCAGCGGCAGCAGTTCGTCGCGAACTCGCATGACTCGCGAGCCGCCGATCAGCGACAGTCGCTGCGGCGTCGGACGCACGACCTCCACGACATGATCCAGCGGCACCGCGTAGACCTCGTCCGCTACTGCGACCAGGAGTACGGGGAGCAAGCCTGGCGCGAGGGGCACCACGATCGTGACAATCGCGCGCGCGCCCTGCATGCTTGAGAGCTCGATGTTGCCGCAGAGCTTCTCGACGTTGGCGCGAACGACATCCATGCCTACGCCGCGGCCTGAAAGATCGCTCACACGATCGGCGGTTGAGAAACCAGGCTCGAAGATGAAGCGGAAGACCTCGCCATCGGTCATGGCCAGCAGCGTCTCGGGCTTCGCGAGGCCGCGCTCGACGGCCTTTGCGCCGATGAGCGTGCGCGACAGGCCGCGGCCATCGTCCTCGACTGTCACATGGAGGCTGCGCGCTTGCTTCGAGGCGCGCAGTGTGATGGTGCCGGTGGGGTCCTTGCCTGCGGCGGTGCGGTCGGCCACGGTTTCGAGGCCGTGATCGCACGCGTTGCGGATAAGGTGCATCAGTGGGTCAACGAGCGCCTCGATCACGCGCTTGTCGGCTTCGATGCTGCCTCCCTCGATCACGAGCCGGATCTGCTTGCCGGTTCGCGTTGCGAGGTCGCGCACCAGGCGCGGGAAGCGGGCAAAGAGTCGCTCCAGCGATTGGACGCGCGCGCCGATGAGCTCGGTCCGGAGTTCTCGCGTCGCCCGATCCACCGCCGACGACGTGGCGTTCAGGTCGCGCCTAAGTGATGCGTTGATGGCGACCTGGCTCGCGAGGCGGCTCACGATCTCGCCGATGCGATGCTTCTGCGCGAGAAGTTCGCCGACGAGATCCATCATCGTTTCTAGGCGGCGTAGCTCGACGCGGATGGTCGGCTCGGTGGAAGCGGGCGGTGGGTTGGTTGCTGGTGTGCTGACCGAGGTGGTCAGTGTGGTCAGTGTCGCCGAGCTTGTGTTTTCGCTGGGCTGCGTGATCAGAGGCGGGTTCGGCTCATGCAGCGCGGCATCGGCGGCCTTGATCGCCTCGGCCGCACCATCATCCTCGAACGACTCTGGCGTTGGCTCGCGCGCTGGACTGTGGAGCGCTTCTGCGGGAAGTGCGACTCCGTCGAACAGTGCTGCGGTTGCTGCGTCGGCATCTGGCGACAGCCTCGATGCGGCATCGATCGGCGCACCGCTGAGACACGCCTCGATCCGATCCGCGAGACGCCCCATCGGGATGGCGCGGACCTCGCTGTGCTTCAGTCCTTCGCAGAGGTGCTCCATCGCTGATGCGACCACGTGCAGTCGCGGGCAGATCTGCCCGTGTATCGCGGGCGTAAGTGCGGGCGTTCGCTGCCCGATGCGCGTCAGGAGCCGCGCGAGGCGACCCAGGAGCGCGAAGTCGAAGAACTCTGCGATTCGTTCGAGAGATGCGCCGTACACGCTCAGCTCCGCAGCGGTAGATGCCGCGATGGGCGAAGAGAGGCCTGCCTCGTCCGTCAGGCTCGCAAAGCAAGCGAGGCACCCGCGCAGGTTCGCGAGTGTCTCGTCAAGGTCGGTGATCAGAAAGCCGAGCAACTCGGCCTTTCCATCGCCAAGGACGAGCGGTCGCGTGACGTCGGGCGCGATGGCGGGGGCTGCTTTCGCTCCCGGCGAGACTGGTGCGCTTGTCGCCGCAGGACGTGGGCGCTGGCACGCGGCTGTGAGCGCGGCGAGCAGCGCGGCATCGGGACGATCCATCGCGTTGCCTCGATCAAACTGACGCAGCTGCGTGCGGAGCGCATCAACGACGCTGAGGAGGAGGTCCGTCAACTGCTGATCCACCAGAGCGCGCCCGCTGCGGATCGCGTACAGCGCGCTCTCCGCGGCGTGCGCCAGCGTCACGATGCCGCCGAACGCGAGAAAGCTCGCGTTAGCCTTGATCGTGTGCATCGCACGGAAGGCGCGGTTGAGCAGTTCCGTATCGCGAGGTGCCCCGAGGAGCAACGCGAGGTCATCCTCAAACTGGCGCAGCAGATCACCCGACTCGGTCAGGAACTCCAGCACAATCTCCTGATCGAACTGGTGCCCCACGAAGAGTGCTCCTCTGCTACGCCGCGACCGAGGTTGGTGTAGCGAAGACCTTGCCAAGGTCCAGCAGGATGATGAGGCGATC
The DNA here is from genome assembly GCA_038323185.1 of Phycisphaerales bacterium. Classification (GTDB taxonomy): domain Bacteria; phylum Planctomycetota; class Phycisphaerae; order Phycisphaerales; family UBA1924; genus JBBASU01. The sequence goes on from JBBQGR010000230.1 coordinate 2,482, forward strand.
CTGCGGCGTCCCCACGCCCGCAATGAACTCGGGGGGGATCGAGCACGCCACCAACAAGGGGAGCGGCGCCACCTGCGCTCGCGTCAGCCGCAGCACCTCGTGCACCCGATCGACCATGAAGGCCGTGAGCCTGCCGGTGCCCGCTCGGGCCCTCGCTTCCGCAATTTCAGCCACGATGATCCGGCTTGATTCTGTCCGCGCTGCGCTCGCCATGCCCAGGCGGCGGCGAAGATTGACGACGGGGATGATCTTGCCGCGAAGGTTCATCACGCCCTCAACGTCGGGGCCGCTGCCGGGGACGCGTGCCAGGTTCGTGACGCGTGTGATCTCGCGGACGCAAGCGATGTCGGTGCCGAAGGTCTCGCCAGCGACATCGAACGCCACCACTTGGAGCGCTATCGCCTGACCAACCTTTCCGGCGACGGCGCCATGATCCGCACGGTCCATGAACAACCACTCCGGCCGCGCTCCGCGGCTGACTTGATGCGAAGATCGACCGTCTTTTCTATCGACGCACAAGAGCGGGCAGTTCAGCCTGTGTTTGGCGGAAGGCTTGCGCAGAACCGGGGCCACGCGGCGGCGAGGATGCGAAACAGGCGGCAGAACGTCGTAATTCACGGACTTGGGTGCGGGCGTGTGAGGAGTGGGTCACGGTTGATGTGGCCCACCCGCACCACGTCGTGGCGCGAAGCGACGCGCGGCTTGGCACCGTGGATACCGCTTCGCGGTTGCCCACTGCTACTCACTCCGGACGGTCCCAGGAGGGCAAAGGCGCGAGCACGGCGAAGATGTCATGATCAGCAGCCGTGGGCGCTCCGCAGATTCAAGAAGGTGAATGAGGGCGTTTGAAGTGGGAGCCGCGGCGATTGGCCTGAGGGTCGTGGCACTGGGCGAGTGAGTCGCGATGCTCATGAGAAAGGGCGGGCCGCTTGGCCCGCCCCTTTGTGATTGTGCTTGTCGCCGCCGCTGCGCGGGGCGTTTTTCGTCACTGAGCTACTTGGGCGCGGCAGGTGACTTTGGGGCTCCGGGTGTTGGGGATGTTGGAGATGTTGGCGTAGTTGGGGCGGTTGCGGCGGTCATCGCCTCGGTGAGACCGGGTACGCCTGCTGCGCCAGCGGGAACGGTTGCGGTGCTGAGGCCGACGTCCTCGCCGATGGGCTCTGCGCGGCCGCCGAGGTGCGGCGCGAGGAAGTTCTCTGTGATGGCGTTGAAGGCCATGTTGTTGACGGGCCTTGCGAATCCGTGTCCCTCGTCGGGGAAGAGGACGTAGGTGACGGGGATTCCGCCCCCGGTCATGGCAGAGACGATCTGATCGCTCTCGGCCTGCTTCACGCGTGGGTCGTTGGCGCCCTGCCCGATGAGCAGCGGCCGTGTGATGCGGTCGACGAAGTTCAGGGGCGACTTGCTCTCGAGGAACTTGCGACCCTCTTCGGTGGTGTGATCACCCACGCGATCCTTGAACATCTGCACGGCTGGCGCCCAGTATGGTGGGATGCTGTTGAGGAGCGTGACGATGTTGGAAGGGCCGACGATCGAGACGCCGCACGCGAAGACGTCGGGCGTGAAGGTCAGGCCCGCGAGCGTCGCGTAGCCGCCGTAGGAGCCGCCCATGATGGCGACCTTCTCCTTCTTCGCCACGCCCGCGCCGACGGCCCAGTCCACGGCATCTAGCAGGTCGGTGTGCATCGCGCCCGCCCACTCCTTGTTGCCCGCGTTGACGAAGTCCTTGCCAAAGCCGGTGGAGCCGCGGAAGTTGACGGAGAGGACCGCGTATCCACGGTTGCTGAGCCACTGGTGGTAGGGATTGAAGCCCCACGCGTCGCGCGCCCAGGGTCCGCCGTGAACGAACAGCACCATCGGCACAGGACCCGCGTCGGGCTTGGCGTCGTTGTTGGTATCGCTGCCAGCGGGGAGTGTGAGGTAGCTCACGAGCTTTTTGCCGTCGCGCGCGGTCAGCTCCTTCGCGAACATGCGCGAGAGGGGCTGGCCCTCGAGGGCGGGACGATTCGTGAAGAGGTACATCGCCTTCTGACCAGCGCGGTCCCAGCGATAGATCTCGGTCGGGCCATTGTCGCGCAGGAAGCCGACGAGCCACGTCGTGTCGTCGTGCGTTCGCGAGAGGATCGCGAGCTCGGCATCCTCACCCTTGGACGCAACAACCTTCTTGAGCGCGTCAAGGTCGGGCTGGATCGAAGCATCCAGCACCGTCCACTCCTCGCGAAGGTACTCGAACGACACGGCCTGCACGGCCTGGGTCGTGGGGTGAACGATCAGGCCGCCCACGTCCGCGCGAGGGTTCTCTGCAATCAGCTTCTGCTCGCCGCT
>JBBQGR010000231.1:0-4792 GCA_038323185.1 Phycisphaerales bacterium
CCACCACCGCGCCCGCGAGCGCCATCGCTCCCCGTCTCTCGATCATGATGTTCCTGCAGTTCTTCTTGTGGGGAGCGTGGTTCGTGACGCTGGGGCCCTTTATGGGAGCCCGTGGCCAGGAGCCCAGCGCGATCGGAAACGCCTATTCCACGGCTCCGATCGGTGCGATTCTGGCGCCAATCTTTCTGGGCATGATCGCCGACCGGTTCTTCGCGACGCAGCTTGTGCTGGGGCTCCTGCACATTCTCGGCGGCGTGCTGCTGCTGCTGGCACCGTCGCTCGCGCCGCAGGGCGCGGGCGATTCACCGTGGCCCTTCATCGGCGTGCTGCTAGCGCACATGCTCTGCTACATGCCGACGCTGGGACTTTCGACTTCGCTTTCGTTTGCGCACATGAACAACCCGGAGAAGCAGTTCCCGATCGTGCGTGTGCTTGGAACGATCGGGTGGATCGCGGCGGGCTTTGCCGTGATCTATCTCGCGGGCATTTTCCCGGGCGCGACCACGACCGTCGGCACGGCGACAACCGTCAACCCTGGATCGCCGCACTTCTTCTACATCGCGGGCGCGGCTGGCGTGCTCCTGGGCCTCTACAGCTTCTCGCTTCCGAACACGCCGCCGACGGCGAAGGGCAAGCCATTCTCCGTTGGTTCTGCGCTTGGGTTTGATGCCCTTGCGATGCTCAAGGATCGCAACTTTGCGATCTTCGCCCTCTGCTCCTTCCTCCTGTGCATCCCGCTCGCGGCGTACTACGCCTTCGCGGCGAGTTATGCGGGCGAGGTGGGCATCTCCAACATCCCCGTCACCATGACCTACGGCCAGATGTCCGAGATCCTCTTTATGCTTGTCATGCCGCTGTGCTTTGCGCGGCTGGGCGTAAAGTGGATGCTGGCGGTGGGCATGCTCGCGTGGGTCATTCGCTACGGCCTGTTTGGTGCCGCGTGGGGCGGCGAGGGAGACGAGCACATCAAGTGGATGGTGCTTGCGGGCATCATTCTGCACGGCATCTGCTACGACTTCTTCTTTGTCACGGGCATGATCTACGCCGAGAAGCGTGCTCCGAGCGCGGTGCGGGCGCAGGCACAGTCGCTGCTGGTGCTGCTGACGCAGGGGCTGGGCATGCTTGTGGGGAGTCAGGTCTTCCCGCGGATCGTCGGGGCGTTCACCACCAAGTCCGAAGCCGGCGTTGAGATCATCGACTGGCGGATGGTCTGGTTCATCCCCGCGGGCTTCGCGTTGCTGGTTCTGATCTTCTTCGTCGTGGCGTTCAACCCGCCCAAGGAAGAGGGGAAGGCTTCGGTCGCTGGGCACTGATCGGCGCGGGTTGCGAGACGAGCCGGGTTTACGTGGATTACGGAGACTCAGGATACCGGCCGGGAGGCCGGTGCTAGTTGGGAATTCTCGCGATCGCTGAGCCGCTGCATCACCGCCCAGGTGACGAGGAGCCCCACGATTGCGCCCACGATGACGTCTGACAGAAAGTGCGCGCCGAAGATGACGCGTGCGGCGGCGACGATCACGACGAGCGCCAGCATGAGCCACGTCAGCCGCGGGTACATGATCGCGAGCGCGACGCCCATCGCCGCGGCGGCGGAGGTGTGGCTGCTGGGCATCGAGTGCAGGTCCGAGGAGATGCCCTTCCACAGTTCCCAAGGCGCGGCCCAGAGGTAGCCCGTTGCGTCGCCGCCAGCCTCGGGCCCGCGCACGAGTGGATACCGGCGCAGCGGCCCGACGAGGCTCCAGGACGTCGCATAATCCGGGTGCGCCGCCATGTCGAGGACGACCCTGGGGCGGGGCCTGCCGATGATCATCTTCAGGATCTGCGAGACCAGCGCCGTCGCCAGGGCGCCCGCGATCCAGTGCAACATGCGTGTCCGCATGGAGCGGTCGAGGAGAAGGATCACGATCGCGACGATCACGCTGCTGGCCACGTCGCCAAATTGCTGGAGGAACAGGAGTGTGCGGCGCACGTCGCCGCCGATTCGCAGGTCGCCGCCGTCCTGCAGTCGGCTGGCGAACTCTGCGGTGTGCTGGTCCAGAAAGAGGCACGCGCTAGCGAGGGCGAGCCCCGCCGCGGCAATGATGACGCCGCGTTGCACGGTCAGGCGAGGAAAGGCCCGATGGCTAGAGTCTGCGGGGTCCGCCGTTGCAACGACACGTGTTGAGTCCGGAATGTCCGAGCGAGTCTCTGCCACAATCTCCCTTTCCGACATGGCTCGGGCCAGCGCCGCGGCCGCACGTCTTCGCGCCTGGTGCCGCGGCGTCGGCGGCGGCGTGGCGCTCGTGCTGATCTGCCTTGCAGTGTATCTCCCGGGCTTCTTCTCGCTGCCGCCGGTTGATCGGGACGAGTCTCGCTTTGCGCAGGCCTCCCGGCAGATGCTGGAGAGTGGGGATTGGGTCGTGCCTCGCATCCAGGGCCGCGAGCGGCTGAACAAGCCGCCGATGATCTACTGGGCGCAGGCTGGCTCGGCCGCGATCTTCACGGGCGGCAATGCGGCACGCGATGAGATCTGGATGTATCGCCTGCCCTCGCTCTTAGCGGCGATCGCCACGGTCCTCGCGACGTGGCTGCTGGGGTGCCGCATGTTTGACGCGCGGGCGGCCTGGCTGGGCGCGCTCTTGCTGGCGTGTTGCCCGCTCTTCTGGTGGGAAGCGCGGCAGGCGCGCGCGGACATGCTGCTGCTTGTGTTCACGACCGCGAGCATGGGACTGGCGTGGAGGATCTTGCAGACGCGCGGCGGGCTGGATCGCGCGGCACCCGGGGAGCGAACGCCGCTCGCTGGTGGCGCGTGGCTCTTGACCGTGTGGCTGTGGATGAGTGTCGGCGCGGGCGTGCTCACGAAGGGTCCGATCACGCCGATGATCCTCTTTCTGGCGGCGGGCATGCTCTGCGTGCTCGCTCGCTCGTGGCGGCCGCTGGTTGCGCTGCGACCTTTGGTGGGGTTGCTGATCGTGATCGCGATGGTCGCACCCTGGGTCGTGCTTGTAATCCTCGAGGTTGGCTGGGAGCAATACTCATCGCTGATTCACGATGAGGTCGTGGGCCGCAGTCTTGAGCCGAAGGAGGGGCACTGGGGCCCGCCGCTGTATCACGTGATCGCCACGCTCATTCTCTTCTGGCCGGGGACTCTTCTGATTGGTGCTGGCGTCACGTGGGCGCTCTGGCGCGGTGTTGCGACGACGGCCGCAACGTGTCCAACCGGCGTATTCGGCCGCGCGTTCGCGAGGATTCGCTCTGCTTCACTCTCGCGTCCCAAGCCTGCGTTCCTCGTCGCGTGGCTCATTCCTGCGTGGCTCGTCTTTGAGCTTGTCAGCACCAAGCTCCCGCACTATTTGCTTCCCCTCTATCCCGCGCTCGCGCTTCTGAGTGCGCGGGGCGGCATGGCGTTGGTCCCGCACATCCAGCGGCTGGCGATCACGACTCCGCTGAAGCACGTGCTCCGAACATGGATGGTTGGTGGGCACATCCTTCTCGGGCTCGCTTCGGCCGCCGCGGGTGGTGCGATCTTTGCAGCACTCTCGCCATCGCAAGTTGCGATACCCATCATCGGCAGCGTTGGGGGCGTGGCGATCTCGCTGATGGTGTGGTTCAACATTCGGGGCCAGGGGCCGCTGGGCCGGGGCCAGTGGCCGCGCCAACTTGCGCGCGGGGTGCTCATCTTCTGCTTGTGCTTCGCGACTATCGGTGCTGCGCTCCCGCGGCTGCATGCGCCGTGGGTAGCGCGACGCGCGGCGGAGGCCCTGAGCTTTATCGATCCCGACGCTTCGCGTCCTTGGGCGCTGCTGGAGTTCCAGGAGGACAGCGTCATCTTCCTCTCGCGAGGTCACGCGCAGCGCGTGCATGGGGACGAGCTCGCGGCGTGGCGCGAGGCCAATCCCATGGGGCTCATTCTCATGCCGCGGGCGCGGATGGACGGCGCTCAGCGCGTCGTCGCGGAGGCGAGCGGCTTCAACTATCCAAAGGGCCGCGGCGTCGATCTCGTCGTCGTTGAGGAGGCGCGATGAACCAGCTGCCCGGGGCGTCTATTCCATCCGAGGAGCAGGCCCCGCCGCTCAACGGAATTCTCATCATCGACAAGCCCATCGGTCCGACCTCGATGGATATCTGCGCCCGTGTTCGTTCGCGATTGCGGCGCGGCGGCGCTCCGAAGCGCGTGAAGGTTGGGCACGCGGGCACTCTTGATCCGCTGGCGACGGGCGTGCTCGTCGTTCTGGTTGGTAAGGCCACGCGGCTCTGCGACCGGCTGATGGCGACACGCAAGGGGTATCTCACGACGGTTGACCTCTCGTGCTTCTCAACAACCGACGACGCCGAGGGCGAGAGGACGATCGTCGAGATCACATCGCCGCCCACGCGCGAAGCGGTCGACGCGGCGATCCCCGCCTTCATCGGCACCATCATGCAAGCGCCGCCCGCCTTTTCGGCCATCAAGGTCGGCGGGCGTGCCGCGTACAAGGACGCGCGGGCTGGCAAGCCGCTGAGTCTGCCGCCGCGACCGATCACGATCAACAACATCCGTGTTGTTTCGTACGCCTTCCCGCAACTTACGCTCGAGATCGACTGCGGCAAGGGTGTCTACATCCGCAGCCTTGCGCGAGATCTCGGCCGAATGCTGCGAACGGGCGGCATGCTCTCTGCGCTGCGTCGCACGCGCGTCGGCGAGTACACGCTGGATCACAGCCGCACGATGGACTCGCTGCCGGACTCGATGACGCAATCGGACCTGATGCCGCCGCCACCGCCCGAGAATTCGTGACCATCTCCGTTCGGATCGCTACGCGAACCTGGCCCG
>JBBQGR010000232.1:0-4771 GCA_038323185.1 Phycisphaerales bacterium
TCGACGCGACCTGCCCGCTCGTCACGAAGGTCCACGCGGAGGCAGTTCGATACGCGCGTCAGGGCTACCAGATCCTCCTCGTCGGCCATCGCAACCATCAGGAGATCACCGGAACGCTCGGCGAGGCTCCGGAGGTCACGCAGGTTGTTGAGTCGACTGCCGACATCCCCAACCTCAAGATCATCGACCCCGCTCGCCTGGTCTATCTCACACAGACAACGCTCTCGGTCGACGACGCCAACGTTGTCATCAGCGCGCTCAGGGTCGCTTTCCCCCAGATCAAAGAGCCGCCGAGCTCTGACATCTGCTACGCCACCACCAATCGCCAGCACGCTGTGCGGCAGATCGCTCCCGATGTCGATCTGGTGCTGGTCGTGGGCTCCAAGAACTCCAGCAACTCCGTCCGACTGACGGAGATCTCACAGAACGTGGGCACAAGAGCCCACCTGCTTGACGACGCTTCGGAGATCAACTTGAGCTGGTTCGCTGGCGCGGACCAGCGCGTGCTGGTCACCGCCGGCGCGAGCGCACCCGAGGATCTCGTCGCGCAGGTCTGCAGGGCCCTGCTCACGCACTTCGGAGGCACCATCGAGACGCGCGATATTCACGAGGAAGATGTCGAGTTCGCCCAGCCAGGCGCGCTCCGGAAGATCATGGAGTCCCGCGGCATCAACCCCGAGTCGCGACGCATCCGCGTCAGTTCGCCCATCATCACCCAGGACCTCTACGGCGCGGTCCCCCTCACCATCAGCGCGAGGAGCTAAGCCAAACAGGCCCCTTGCCCACGCCTCAACCCCAAGTAGAAGGTTCTTGCTCTTCGCTCATCCTTTTCGCTTTCCACCTTCCATTTTTCGCTTTTCCCATGCTCCACCCCACCAATCACATCTTCGAGTTCAACCCCGAGACCCTCGCCGACTGGTGCGACGCACGCCGCATGCCCGGCTTCCGCGCCAAACAGATCCTCGAGTGGGTGTATGAGAAGGGCATCGCCGACCCAGCGCAGATGTCGAGCCTCTCAAAGGTCGACCGTGAGGTCCTGTCGCGCGAAATGACCTTCCTCTCGGGCAAGGTCCTGCGCCACATGCAAGCCACCGACGGGACGCAGAAGCTCCTGGTTGAGTGGGACGATGGCAACCCGCCGCCCGCCCCGCCCGAAGGCGTCGCCGACGCAGCGATCGCGCCCACACCCACTCTCACCACCAGCGCCACCGATCCCGCGCCCGGCCACAAGCGCCTCTCCCTCACGCAGGCCACCGAGGCCATCGGCGACACTTCACGCCAGACCGAGTGCGTCATGATCCCGGCCGAGAACGAGGAAGGTCAGCGCCGCTTCACCGCATGCATCTCGAGCCAGGTCGGATGTCCGGTGGGTTGCCGCTTCTGCGCCTCGGGCCTTACGGGGCTGGATTCCAATCTCTCGGCGGGCCGCATCGTTGAGCAAGTCTGGCAGCTTGGACGTCTCGAAGGTGTGCGCCGCATCACGAACGTTGTCTTCATGGGCATGGGCGAGCCGCTAGCCAACCTCGGCGCGGTCGTGCCCGCCATCCGCACCATCACGTCGCTCTGGGGCCTGGGCATCTCCGCCCGCAAGATCACCGTCTCGACCGTCGGCCTTCCCAAGGCCATCCTGAAGCTCAGCGAGCAGCTCGACCTGCCCGTCACGCTCGCGCTCTCGCTGCACGCGCCCACCGACGAGATCCGGCGCACGCTCATCCCCTGGGCCGAGTACACGACCATCGCCGACCTCCTCGCGGCGTGCCAGAAGTGGTTCGAGCGCACCGGCCGCGAGATCACGCTCGAGTACACCCTGCTCCACGGCGTCAACGACCGCCCCGAGCACGCGCACGAGCTCGCACGCCTGGCCCAGACCCTCCGCGCCAACGTCAACCTCATCCGCTACAACGAGGTGAAGGGCCTGCCCTTCTCGCGCCCGCAGAGCGAGGCCGTGCACGGATTCCAGAACGTGCTGCGGAACAAGGGCATCAACGCCCACATCCGCGCCAGCCGAGGTCGCGACATCGCCGCCGCCTGCGGCCAGTTGCGGCACGAGAACGCCGCCAAGTCCGGCTCTCGCTGACCCGCGCTTCGACCGTCGCGTTCCGTTACCTCACGCGCGCCGCCGGTAGACCAGCTCCACATCACCGCTCAGGCGCTTCACACGCTGAAGCTCCAGCCGCGTGCCGCCCGCGAGCGCGTGCACCACGCGCCCGCCCGCTGGCGGCTTGGCGTTGTCATCGGCAAGGACCAGCGGCGCGACATACACCACCGCTTCATCGACCAGATCGAGCTCGAGCAAACTCCCCATCAGCCCCGGGCCGGATTCGACCATCACCGTCCAGCAGCAGCGCCGCAGCAACGCGCTCATCAGCTCCGGCAATCGAAGGCCGTGCCCGTGCCCGTTGGTGTTCACGGGGATGAACTCAACACCCGCCGCGAGCAGCGCCTCGCGCTTGTTCTTCACGATATCGGAAGCGAGCAAGTGCGCATCGCACGCCACCAGCGTCGGATACTCGCGCGCCGTCTTCACGAGGCGGCAGTCCAGCGGGATATCAAGATCGGTATCCGCAACAACGCGGGCCGCCACACGCCGCGCCGGGCCCGTCGTCCGCGCGTTCAGCATTGGATCGTCCGTCACGACCGTGCCGATCCCCGTTAGGATCGCGTCCACGCGCCCGCGCAGCCGCTGCACGCGCGCGCGGCTCCACTCGTTGCTGATCCACTTGCTCTCGCCCGTCCGCGTTGCGACTCGTCCATCAATCGTCTGCGCCCATTTGGCAATCACCCACGGCCGCCGCGCAGCGAGTCGATGCACGAACGGAGCAGCGAGCGACGATGCCAGAGGGCTCGAGTTCGATAGCTCACAGCGCACTCCCGCAGCCTCGAGCGCCGCGTGCCCGCCCGCCTTCAGCGGATTCGGATCCGCACGCGCGTAGACAACTTCCGAGATCCCCGCCTCGATCAGCGCCTCCACGCACGGCGGCTGCTTCCCATGCGCGTTGCAAGGCTCCAGCGTCACGAACGCCGTCGCACCACGCACCGACTCACCGTTCGCCGCCGCGGAGGCGATCGCCTCGCGCTCGGCATGCAACCCACCAAACCGCCGATGGTGCCCGATGGCCAGCACCCGCCCTTCGCGCACCAGTACACACCCCACCGGCGGATTCGGCTCCACACGCCCAACACCCCGCAGCGCAGCTCGCGCGGCCAGATCGAGATATCGCTTTCGTGCATCCACGGCTACAGCGTACGGGACGCGACCCAAGATTGCAGTGCCGTGACCTCGTGCCGCGAAGTCGTGACGCGACCTCGTGCCACGATCATTCCGAGCTTTGGCGGAATGGTCGTGGACCCGGTCCCCACAGCCGAAGTCCCCGCCCAGAAGCGATCCTTTCGCCAAACAACAAGGCCTCGGAGCAACGCTCCGGGGCCTCTTGAAAATCAGTCGGACTCTTGTCCTCACGCCACCGCGATGTACGCCGCGAGGATGTCCCTTGCCGCAGCCAGATCCTTGACGTCGATCATCTCCGTCACGGTGTGGATGTAGCGCGTGCCGACGGTGATGCCCACCGCGCGAGCTCCCGCCGCCGCCTGCTGGGCCGCGGCACCGTCCTGACCGCCCGCCGCGAGGATCGTGCGCTGGTACGGGATCTTGTTCTTCTTGGCGATCTCCTCCATCTGCTTGGTCAGCGCATAGTCGGAGATGAACGAGCTGTCCTTGATGTGCAGCCCGAAGCCCTGGCCCTGGACCGTCACGGTCTCCTCGGGCGGCACGCCGGGCGTGTCGCAGGCGAGCGTGACATCAAGCCCAAGGCCGATGTCGGGCAGCACGCGATGGCTGGCGGTCTTGGCCCCGCGCAGACCGACCTCTTCCTGCGTCGTGAATGCAACGACGACCTCGCACGCGTGCCCGGTCGGGCTGGTATCGACCTTGCGGATGGCCTCAATACCCAGCCAGCAGGCGACGCGATTGTCGAGCGCCTTGGAGACAACCTTGGTCCCGATCTCGATCGCGGGCTCGTCCATCACGACGTAGTCGCCGATCTGGAACTTCTTCTTGACGTCTTCGGCCTTCATGCCGGTGTCGACGAAGAACTCCTTGACCTCCGGGACCTTCTCGCGGTCCTTGGGGCTTGAGATGTGGATCGGACGCCCGCCCGGATTCATCACGGCCTTGTAGTCACCGTCCTCAGCACACACCAGCACGCGCCGCGAGAAGAGGTTCCGCGTATCAAACCCGCCCGCGGGGTTGAGCCACAGGAATCCGTTCTTGTCAATCGCCGTGATATAGAAACCGATCTCGTCCATGTGGCACAGGAGCATGACGCGCTGCGGCTTGGCGCCCTTGGCTGCCTTGCCGCTGGCCTTGCTGCCCCGCGGCTTGCGCGTGCAGATGAGCGACCCCATCGCGTCGGTCTCGACCGTGTCAAACAAGCCCTGGATCTCTGCCTCGATCAGCGTTCGCACGCGCTCCTCACGTCCCGGCACGCCGGGAGTTTCGCACAGGCGTTTGAGCAGGTCAATGTTCTCGGTGGGCTTGGCGGTCTTGGACTTCGCGGCGGGCTTGGCGGTGGGCATGATCTCTCCGATTGGCACGCGGATCGTGCGGTGTTGTGCCCGGGCGGCTCTGATGACTTCCGCCGGGGTCCGTCAGAATAGCGTGAAATCAGGCCTGCCGCGAGCCAGTGGCAGGCCGCCCCCACCAGCCTGAACGCTTGCCGCCGCCTTCACTTTGCCAGCAGGGCCGCCGTGAACACCCGTCCCGTCGTCTCCC
>JBBQGR010000233.1:0-4769 GCA_038323185.1 Phycisphaerales bacterium
CGGGCCTGATGATTCTGTGCCGGAGACCATGGCTTCACGCGTCAGCTTGGGCATCCACATCTCTCGAACAAAGGCGACGGGCTGGGGCAGGTCGGGAACACGTCGAAAGTCGCTCATACGAAAGGATATGGCTGCACCACCAATGCTGGACAACCGATCCACGCGGTGTATGGCCATGCCGCCGAGAACCGTTCGAAGAAAGATGCGCGAACTCGTGCCCGGCGGCGTGATCACAATCATCCCGTCTTCTGAGCGAACGGCACCAGACTCGGCCAACCTCTCCGGTCGATCCGCGAGCCACAAGGCCAGCACCAAGTCCGTCCTCGCCAGCGCGATGCCCGAGGGATCCTGACGCTGAACCCGCCCTGTGTTCTGGAACGTGCGTGTTCGTGGAGTTGTGTTGACGAGCGACTCGCCGCCGGGCTGGCTGATTTGGCTCGGACCGCCGACTCCAGACTCGTTGGACGCGAGCCCGAGGGCGATCGCCGCCGTCTCCGCGCCCTTCTCACCACCCTCCCACGAGAATCGCCAGTTCGAAACGAGGAAGCCAGCGTCGCCCGCGAGCAACGACTCTTCGTACCACAACTCATCATCGAGTTCGCGGCGAGATCCGTCGGGCTCCTCGATGAAGCGATCATGCACCTCCGCCCAGCCAACGGCGACGCCGCGCACCGGAGCATATGAGCGAATCCACTCCTCGACCTGCGACACGGGGTCAATAGAAGTCTGCGCCCACGCGACGGGAGCGAACAGGCCGACGACGACGAGTGAGGAGAGTGCGCAGTGAGTCATCCACATCCTCCGTTCAGGACCGGGTCGCGCGACGCAGCGTATCACCTACGCCAACGTGCGCTATTCGCCAGCTGCTCGCCCCGGCGGCTTTTCCTAGTTCGGATGGCACTCGGTCGTCACCGCCGCGTTGCCTCCGGCTGAAACATCCCCTACGGGCATCGTGTTGGGTCCCTTGACGCATGAGCCAGCCACACAGAAGCCTCCAGTGTACGCGGAGCAGATTACAGTGCTCGAAGCGGTAGAACATGACCCGAACTGTCCGCTGCCGGGCACCTTGGTGCAGGTGACCGGTCCGGGGCAGATCAGCCATGTCATTGAGCAGTTGCCACCCAGTCCGCACGGGGGGCTCTGCGGAGGTGTGTACTCCGGACTGTTGGTGACCACCCAGTCGCAGCTACCTCCGACAGGCTGAGCACTCACTGCGCTTGACGTCGACATCATCATCGCGGCGATCCCGCAGAGGATCGTGGCGGCTGCGGTTGCGGAACGAACGTTCATGGTGTAACCTCCTTGTGGTTCAACCAAGTTACGACAGGGGGGAGGGATTGCAAGTGAAACCGCGAAAGAACTCACCACGTTGTGCGCAAGCCTTTTCCATACCAGAGCTTCTGGTTTGCATCGGCGTGCTTGCGGTCGTGCTCTCGCTGGCCGTGCCTGCGATGTCCGCGTCACGCAAGCGGGCCATCGAACTTCGATGCCTCACGCACGTCAATCAACTTGGCACACTCGTAGCGATGTACAACCACAGCGCGCAGGACCTCTTCCCCGCGTATGTGTCCGCGTGGACCGGCCCGGTCGAAGAGCGACTCGAAAGAGCGCTGTGGCTCGACCAGTCGCGACAGGCTTGGCAGTTTGACCCTTGGGTGTCGTTCGTTGGATACGACCCATTGCAGAAGCCCGATTTCTATCGCTGCTTCGATCACACGCCCAGGAAGAACTCAACCTTTACTCGCAACGGGATAGACATGCAATTAGCAAGGTCCCTTTATCTGAATCCTCGCTCGCTCTCGTCGGATCCGGAAATTCGACAGCGCTTCCGCTTCCGGGAGGGGGCCGTCCAGCGATCTGGCGATGCCGTCTTCCCATCCCAGAAGGTCGGAATTGCCGAGGTGCAGGTCTGGCACAACTTTGGCGCCGTGATCCCCAAAGTCACAGAGGTTACCGAGCTCTTTATGTACAAGACTCGGGGCCGATTTGCGGTGAACCTACTGGACGGCAGCAGCCGCCTCGTGCTCCCCGCTGAGATCACTCCAGCCGAGTCAGACATTCCGAACATGATCAACGGCATCATCTCGGCCACGCCCGACGGCATTCGAGGACGAGACTTCAAGCAGTAAATGACCGCCACCGAAACCGCACGCTTCCGTTCTCTAAACAAATTTGACGACGCCCACAGCCCACCAGAACATAAGCTAGGTCGTGAAGGACGTGCAGCGTGTGCTGAAAGGCGAGAAGCCGAACTTCCCGGCGCCGTGAGGACGTGGATTCGCGCCGGAACCAAAGTAGCTTTGCTCGTCTCGATCTCGCCACTGAGGCCCGACGCGTCGCCCTGCGGCCCCATCTCTACTTCCGCCGCAGGATCGTGTAGAGGGCGAAGAGGTCGTTCTCGAGGTCCATGGGCTGGTCGCCACGGTCCCAGCCGAGGGCTTGGCCCATGCGGCGTGCGAAGTCGTTGTCGCCGCGATCAAACTCGATGATCTCAAAGCCCTTGGCCTCCAGCATCTCGCGCGAGAAGGGGCAGCGGCCGTCGGCCCAGGGGATATAGGTCTCATCGCGCTGCTTTGGCGAGAGGTTGTAGATGATGAGCAGCCCACCGGGGCGCAGCGCGCTGGCGAGGGCCTCGACGAAGGCCTCGTTGCTGACGCCAAGGTTCACGAGCAGCTTGGGATCGACGAGCTTCTCGGGGTTGATGTAGCCGTTCTTGAGCGTGTTTTTGCTGATGATGAGGTCAAAGTTGCCGCCGACCTGCTCGCGGACCTTGATGCTGGCGGGGTCCTCGCGCTTTCCGGGCCAGGCGCCGTGCACGAGTGTGAGCTTGCCGGCGGGCGCGGGTGGGTCCAGGAGCGCGCCGGGAACGGTGCCAGTGTCGTCGGGATTGCTGTATAGGGCGCGCAGAATCGGATCGACATCCACGCCAGTAACATCGGACCCTAGCGAGGCCAGCATGCGCAGATGCGTTGCGTTGCCGTAGCCAAAGTCGAGGATGCGCCGGCCCTTGATGAGCGGGAGGTCGCCGACGTGAGCCGCGCCGAGCTCGATGGCGCGGACATACGCCAGCGGCGAGCCGAAGCGGGTGTTGTAGAAGTACGCCGAGGGAAGCGTGCGCTGCTCGAAGCCCGCGCGATCGGCCTCGGGCGTCTCGGCCATCTCCATCTCGCTCTTGGCCTCTCGCTTCTCGCGATTGACCCAGATGACGCGGTCATCGACGACGGGCAGCCAGCCAACGCTCAGGATGAAATTTACCGCCTCCACGGCGGTGAGCATCGGAATCACCGCCGCGGCCTCCTGGCGCAGCACTTCCACCGCGTGCAGCTGCGGGAAGGGTGGCGCGTCGTCGGTGGTGGCGGGCTTCTCGGGCGCGGGCGAGACGATCATCGCTGGCGGCGCGGGGGGCTTGGGCGCGATCGGCGCCGGCTCGCCGATCTGGGCCAT
The DNA here is from genome assembly GCA_038323185.1 of Phycisphaerales bacterium. GTDB lineage: Bacteria > Planctomycetota > Phycisphaerae > Phycisphaerales > UBA1924 > JBBASU01. The sequence goes on from JBBQGR010000233.1 coordinate 3,445, forward strand.
GGCTAGGCCGCTGGAGTGCAACATCAACGCGAGAGCGCAGTGGCGGATCTGGATCATGCTCAGATCGTTGGAGGGTCGGGCGATGCGGGCCACGATCATCTGTCGCGCCGGCCGATGGCTTCCGAAAGGAGCTGGCGTGTCGGTGGGCGTGCATCGTCGGCCTCTGATTGCGAAGAGTGCGCACGGCGCGCCGACGACAACCAGACACACGACGGCGCGGACCGTCGTGAGCGCAAGGTTGTTGATGATGCGTGAGGGCCGAGAGAAGAGCCCACACACGCTCTACGTGGTGCTACTTCATGCCGCCGTACATGAACTCCTCGCGCACGACCTTGCCCTTCTCGACGGCGTAGACCGCGACCTCATCCATCTGGAACCGCTTGCCGCTGGCCTTCTCCTCGACGTCCATGGAGATCTTGACGGAGAAGCCGGTCGAGCCGACGTATGGTCCCTCGGCGCGGCAGCCGTGGATCGTGTTCTTGCCGATCCAGTCGTCGCACTTGGCTTCCATCGCCTTGCGCCCTTCCCACGATATGTTGGCGCCCGCGCCCTCGATGCTGACGACGCCCTTGTGCCAATACTTGTCCCACAGGGGCTTGTCAGACTGGTTGCCAGCGTTGAGATGAGCCACAACTGCGGCACCGATCTCACCCGCGCTGGCACCCGAGCCGGTTGAGATTTGGCGCATGCCGGGCGGAAGGCCGCCGGACTTCTTGGCGACCTTCTTTGGTGCCAGCTTCTTCGCCGACTTCTTCGCGGCCTTCTTCGCGGCCTTCTTCGTTGCTTTCTTTGCGTCCTTCTTCATGGCGTGCTGCTCCTTGCGCTGCGTTTGTGAACCTGTGGTGACGCGAAGTCTATCGAGAATCGTCACGCCCCGTGTGTCCCATCCAGCGCAGAAGCGCGAGCGAAGGCGGGATGATGAGCCCGGCGTGATCGCGGACAAAGTTCGCGGCCGCCGCCTCGGAAATCCACCTTGAGTTCTGATACTCCCAGTTGCGCTCGATGCGCACGCGATCAAGGCTTGCGCCGAGGTTGATGGGAATGACGATGTCGTCGCTGTGGGCGCCGCGGTCTCGCAGGATCGCGCAGGGCGACTGCGGGAGGAGGAGCGGCGCGGAGGTTTGTTCGTTCGCGTTGCTGGAGTTGTGCGTGCCGTGCGTGTCAGGCGTGCCATGCCCACCCACGCGCGCGAGTCCGATCTCTTCAGCGATCTCGTCGAGCGCGCTGGCCGCGATCTGCGCTGCGTCGAGGGAGTCCACGGCCAGCGGCGGGACGCCCATGCCACCCGAGGGTCCAAGCTCCCACAGCGAAGGATAGTTTCGCAC
>JBBQGR010000234.1:0-4765 GCA_038323185.1 Phycisphaerales bacterium
GATGAGTTGGTGCCCTGCCGCGATGCGATCTCGATGCCGGGCGGCTCTGTTGTGGAGCCAGCGTCCGCGATGGGTCCGGTGGAACGGTTGGCTGGTGGCGCGGTGATGAGCACGGCCCAGTACGCGCCGCCAGCAAGCAGCAGCGCGACGCCCGCGGCCATCGCGAGGCGCGGGAGCCACGGCGCGGGCGCGGCTCGGTACTCCTCGATGGCGATTGTCTCGAGTTCTTCGACCATCGTGCCGTTGGCGGCACGGCTTGCGGCGGCGGCGTCGTTCGGCTGGTTTCCATCCTGCCAACCGAGCACAAGCTCGCGCTCGAGCGCTTGCACGACGCGATCCATCAGCTCGGGCGGCGCCTTCTCGAGTGGCATCGAACGCATGGCGCGGCGGTTGGCCTGCATCTGACGAACGCGTTCGCCAAGGCCCTGCCTGCCAGAGGAGGCTTCGAGCCGCGCCATCTCGCTGGCGGGAAGGCGGCCGTCGATCCAATCGAGCAACTGCTCTTCGCCGACGGGGCGGGCTTCGGAGCGCGAATCACCACGCGAGTCGCCACGCAGATCAGCCCGCGGGTCTGGCCGCGTGCGGTCGCTGGAGGAGGGGTTGGAGTTCGAGTCGTTCATCGGGCGAGCCGGGGGTCCTTGGCGGGGGTGGGGTTCGAAGAGGTGGGGCTGGAAGGCAGTGAGTTTGAGGCGGGAGTCGCGGCGGAATTCTCCAGGTTCTCGACGGCGTCGCGGAGGGCCGTTCGGGCTCGGAAGAGGCGGCTTTTGATGGTTCCCACGGCGACGTTAAAGACCTGAGCGATTTCTTCGTAGCTGTGGCCCTGACAGTCGGCAAGGATCAGAACCGCGCGCTGGTCGGCATCAATGGACTGGAGCGCGCGAAGGACTCTGGCGCGGTCCTCATGGGCTTGGACTCGTGAGACGGGCGTGGGTTCCCGATCCTGGGGAAGTTCGTAGCCAGCCCGTTCCTGGCTGGCGCCTCGGCCGGTGGAGCCCTCACGGATGGCGTCGATGCTGGCGTGGCGGCGGAGTTTTTCGGACCTCAGCTTGCTCAGGCAGACGTTCATCGTGACGCGGATCATCCAGGTGCTGAGCTTGGCGCGCGCGTCGAAACTTGGGAGGCCCTGGATGATTTTGACGAAGGCGTCCTGCGTGAGGTCCGCCGCGAGCTCGCGGTCGCGGACCATGCGAACGCAGACGGAGAAGAGCCGGTCCTGGTAGGTCGTGATGAGCGCGGCCCAAGCGTCGGGCTCGCCCGCGCGGATGCGCTCGACAAGCTGCAGGTCGTCTTCCTCTCGGATCGGCTCTTGGGGCACGGAGGGAAGGGTAGGGGGGTGGGAAGAGAGGCACTAGCCACTAGGCACTGAGCACTGGGGAAGAGAATGCGAACGCGGAGACGCGGAGAAGAGTGGATGGGGGCTGGGAAGCGGGGAGTGGAGGCCGGGGAGGGCGAGGTCGCCGCTGAGGTCGAGGGGCGGCAGCCAGATTAAGCTGATCATGCTGCCAGTCTCGCGCCACGATCCTGCCTGTTCCCGCATCACGAGTCAACGGAATGTGTTCTTGCTTGCTTGGCTGCGGAGCGGCCGGGGTTAAGAGCCGGGCGGTCGCGGCGAAGCCGCACACTCGTTGCAGGCGTGAACGTACCTCCACCACGCAGTGGTGCGGGTGGTCAAATGGACGCGACCGGGGATGCCGCGTCCGCGGCGATCCCCGGCTATTCACCAAGACGGCTTCGCCGTCTGGCCATTGGCATGCATGAGGTCGCGGCGCTCCGACGGCTGATCTTGTGGCGCTGTTGCACTGGGCAGTAGGGAGGAGAAGTGCGAACGCGGAGACGCGGAGAGGAGCGGAGGGGGAAATGGAACAGGAGGCTTGCAGAGGAGCAAATTGATCGAGCGCGGGTTAGGTGCTCGCGATGATCTGGCGCATGAGTTCGTGCGTGAGGTGGTGGCCGGAGCGGTGGGCGGTGATGGCAGCGTGAAGTGGGCGACCCAGGAGTGCGAGGTCGCCGATGAGATCGAGGAGTTTGTGCTTGGCGGGTTCGTGCTCGACGCGCCAGTCGTTGTCGATGGGCTGGCCGCGGGCGCCGATCACGAGCATGTCGCGCGGCGAGAGGTGCCTGAAGAGGCCGAGCTTGTGCGCGGCGCGGGCTTCGTGCTCGAGAGAGAAGGTGCGCGCGGGCGCGATGTTCGTGGCGAAGTCGGCGGCGTCGCCGGTCCAGGTGGCGCTCTGCGGGCGCAGCGGCGAGTCGGGGCCGTAGTCGAGCGAGTACGTGTACGAGAGAGGCGAGCCTGCGGGCGGCGACGCGGCGGTGATGGAAGCGCCGTCGCGCTCGACGGTGATCGTGGTGGTGAGGACGAGCGGCGCGAGTGCGGCGCGTGCCGCTTGGGAGCCCGTGCTCTGCGAAGTCAGCGGCGCGAGGTTGGCGGCGAGTGCCTGCGCGAATGGGAGCGCTGAGCCGTCGAGGACGGGGACTTCGGGGCCGCTGAGTGTGATCCAGGCGTTCCAGATGTTGAGGCCCGCGAGCGCGGCGAGGAGGTGCTCAACGGTCGCGGCGACGTGCCCAGCGCCGAGCGCGAGCGTGGTGTTGCGAACGGGCACGCCGCGAGGCAGTCCGGACCACGCGAGATCGGTGGTGAGATTGGCGTGCGTGGCGTGCGCGCTGGCGAGAAGTGGTCCAAAGAGCTGGTGGGGCGGCGCGGACTGGCGCGCGTCGATGATCAGGCCGCCGGAGAGCATTGGGAAGATGCGGAGCGCGCCAGGCTGGCCGGAGAAGAGGCCCTGGCCTTGGAATGGTGGGCTGGGGAGTGTGAGGGTGGAGGGCATGGGGGGGAGGAAGCGAGGCAGGGAAGCAGCGAGTAAGCGAGGAAGCGATGGAGGGAAGAGGTAGAGAGGGTGCGCGGGCGAGAGTTCGAGCGCGCGGTGGGTTGGTGCGCTGCCCGTGGTGGCTTGTTTTGCTGAGTTAGACCTCGGCGCGGCGGCGGGCTGCTTTGCGGCTTGCGAGGTACATGCGCTTCCACTCGGCTGCGGGCACTGCTGGCGAGCCCATGTACACCGCGTTGGCGGGGACGGAGCTTGTCACGGCGGAGCAGCCAGCGATCTTGGTGTTGCTGCCGACCTCGGCGTTGTCGATGACGCCGGATTGGCCACCGATCATGACGCCATCGCCGAGCGTGACGGAGCCTGCGAGGCCGACCTGTCCGCAGAGGACGCAGCTTCGTCCGACGCGGCAGCCATGGCCGATCTGGACGAGGTTGTCGATCTTGGTGCCAGCGCCAATGGTGGTGGAACCGAACTTGGCGCGGTCGATGGTGGTGCCCGCGCCGATCTCGACGTTGCTATCGATGACGACGTTGCCGATGTGCGGGATCTTGACGAGGCCGAGGCCGTCGGGGGCGGGGCGATAGCCGAATCCGTCGGCACCGATCGAGACGTTTGGTTGCAGGATGCAGTCGCTCGCGATGACGCAGCGATCGCAGACGACGACACCAGGGTGCAGGACCGTGCGGGCGCCGATGTGGACGCCGAGTCCGAGATGAACGCGCGCGACCAGGACCGCCTCGGCCTCGATGACGGCGCCGGCGCTGATGGTGCAAAGAGGGCCGATGCTCGCGCGGGCGTTGATGCGTGCGGCGGGGTCGATGACGCAGGAGGGATGGATGCCGGGCGTCACGAGCTTGGCCTTGGGCGCGAAGAGATCCAGGGCCTTGATGAGCGCGAGGTCGGCGTCGTTGACGACGAGGAGTGGGCGATCGGGCGTTGATTCGACGCCGCCGGGGATCATGTAGGCGAGCTGGACCTCACGTGCGACGATCGCGGCGGAGGCGCGGCTGCTGGCCCAGCCCGACGCGTACTTGCTGTTGCGAACGAAGGTGAGTGAGCCCTCGGTGCCGTGCTCGACGGAGGCGAGGTGCGTGAGGCGCGTCTCGCCGGGGCCGAGGAGTTCGGCATCGAGCGCGAGCGCCAGCTCGGCGGCGGAGAAGGCGGTGTTGGATTCGGTCGCGGTGGACATGGGTGGGGGGAAGCGAAGCAGCGATGAAGACCTGGAAGACGAAGAAGGGGAGTTGGTTTGGAGGGCCGAGCGCTTAGGGCTTGGGCCGCGCGGCGTGATCGTTATTCATGATGATGACGATGCGGTCGGTGATGTCGAGATCGGCCTTGGCGAAGAGGAGGCTCTTGTTCTCGATGACAGACTTAAGGCGTTCCTGCCCACCGACGGGAGGGAGGAGCATGCTGCGGTCGTCGAGGAGGACGAGGTCGTAGTTGTTCTTCTTCGCGAAGTCCTCGACGGCGGCGACGACCTTGGTGTAGATGTCGCGGATGATGTCGCCGTTCTCGAGATCGAGAAGCTGCTTGTAGGCCTGGAAGCGGGCCTTCAGGAGGTTTTCTGCCTCGAACTTTTCGGCCATTTTCTGCGTGCGGGCCTTGGTGTCGGTCTTGGGGATGACGTTATCGAGCTCGGCATCGATGTCCTTGATCGTCTGCTCGACTTCCTGGAGCTTCTTCTCGAGCTCGGTGCCGCGGATCCTGCCGACATCGTTGCGCTCCTTGAGCTCGTTGAGGCCGTTCATGACGCGGGCGACTTCGACGATGGCGATGGTGGTGGGAGCCGCGGCCGGTGCGGACTCGGCGGGTCGGGCCGAGACGCTCCATGCGGTTGCGCCGATGAGGCTCGCGCCAAGCACGAGTGCCGCGGCGAGCGGGCTGATGCGAAGAGTGATCTGTCCGACGTTCGATTGGGCGGACATGCTGCGGCTCCGGGTGTT
>JBBQGR010000235.1:0-4740 GCA_038323185.1 Phycisphaerales bacterium
AGGAGTTGCGGAAACGGTCGCGGTGCTCATGCTGAAACTGTACCGGTGCAAAGGGGAGAGGGAGGCAAGTGCACAGAAGGGAAGCAAAGTGAAGACTCGCCGCGGAGGTGCGGGGTACCCGAGGTGAAGCAGCGGCAAGACACCGGTCGGGAGGCCGGTGCCACGAAAGCGGAGCCACGAGGACGCGACGATCGTTACCATCAAGCAACACACTGGCACGGCCTTTCCACTCTGCCACTTGACCACTTCCCAGGAACCCACCCCATGCCCCCACTTTCCGCTCGTATCGACGCCGCCCGTGCTCGCCTGGAGGCCGCGGGCCAATTGCACCTTCTGAACTTTGCGGCGTCGCTTGAGTCAAGTGGCCAGGAGGCGCTTGTCTCGCAGATCGAGTCGCTCGATCTCGCCGCGTTGCCCGGGCTGATTCAAACATACGTCAAGTCCAAGCCCGCCGCGGCGATGCCTAAGAGCCTTGGGCCCGCGCCGTACTACCCTGTCGACCGCGCTTCAGCACTGCGCTCGTGGGATCGCTCACGCTTCCAGCACCTGGGCGAGGCGCTGCTTCGCGGCGGAAAGATCGCGGCCTTCGTCGTCGCGGGTGGCCAGGGCTCGCGCCTCGGTTTCGAAGGGCCCAAGGGATGCTTCCCCGCTGGCGCCGTCACGGGCAAGAGCCTCTTCCAGATCTTCGCCGAGAACATGCTTGGTGCCAAGGACCGGTATGGCGTGCGCGTGCCGTGGTACATCATGACCAGCCCGCTGAACCACAAGGCGACGGTCGAGTTTTTCGGAGCCCACGACTACTTCAGCCTCTCGCGCGAGGACGTGCGTTTCTTTCCGCAGGGCGTGATGCCGAGCCTTGACATCGCGACGGGCAAGGTGCTTCTCACGAGCAAGGGTGAGGTCGCGACCAATCCCGATGGCCACGGCGGCTGCGTTCGCGCGCTGCACCAGTCCGGAGCGCTGGCCGACATGAAGTCTCGCGGCATCACGCAGGTCTCCTACTTCCAGGTCGACAATCCCAACGTACGAATCCTTGATCCCATCTTCCTCGGCCTGCACGCCAACGCGAGCGACTCATCGGGAGAGATGTCCTCGAAGATGGTCGCGAAGGCCGGCCCCGGCGAGAAGGTTGGCGTCTTCTGCCTCGCGGACGGCAAGATCGAGGTGCTTGAATACTCCGATCTTCCCAAGGGACTCGCGGAAGAGACGCACGCGGATGGCTCGCTGCGCTACAACGCCGGGTCGGTCGCGATCCACGCGCTGGGCGTTGAGTTCATCGAGCGGCTCGCGACCGACACGCGCTTTGCGCTCCCATTCCATCGAGCGGAGAAGAAGGTTTCGTGCATCGACGCCGCGAGCGGCGCCTCGATCAACCCTTTGGCGAACAACGCGATGAAGCTCGAGAAGTTCGTCTTCGATGCGCTCGCGCTCTGCAAGGCCTCGATCGTTGTCGAGACCGACCGCATCGAGGAGTTCGCGCCGATCAAGAACGCAACGGGGAGCGACAGCGTCGAGACGTGCCAGCAGATCCAGACACGGCGCTCCGCGAAGTGGCTCTTGGCGTGCGGCGTCGATGTGCCGATGCAGGCCGACGGCGTCACGCCCGACTGCGTGATTGAGATCTCGCCGCGAACTGCGACGTGCGCCGAAGAGCTGAAGGCTGCGCGCCTGCCCGGATCGATCCAGCGCAACGCACGAATAACGCTCTAGCGCGGCGGCCCGAGTGCCGAGAAGGAGGAGGCATCGATGGCGCGAATGAGTTCAGCAGAGGAAGCGGTCTCGCTCATCACGAGCGGCATGAACGTCTTCGTGCACGGTTCCGCCGCGACGCCCGTGCCGCTCTTGGATGCGCTCTCGCGCCGCACGGACATTGAGCGCGTCACGCTCTTCCACCTGCACACGCAAGGGACCGCATCGATCTTCGATCCGGCGTGCGAGGGGCACTTGCGATCGTGCTCACTCTTCACGGGCGCGCCCGCGCGAGCCGCCGTGCAGGAGGGACGCGCAGACTTCATCCCCGTCTTCCTCTCCGACATTCCCTCGCTCTTCTACTCTGGGCGGATCCGGCTCGACGCGGCGATCCTGCAACTCTCGCCGCCGGACCATCACGGCGTTTACACGCTCGGAACTTCCTGCGACGCGGCCCGCGCCGCCGCGGACACGGCGCCGCTCGTGATCGCCGAGGTCAACGCGCAGATGCCCGCAACCAGCGGGCACACGGTCGTCGAAGCGCGCATGCTCGACGCGTGGATCGAGACAGACCGGGCACTCCCTTCGGCCGAGCGGGGACCGATTGGCGCCGTTGAGTCACGCATCGGCGAGCTGATCGCCGACCTCGTGGAGGACGGGGCCACGCTGCAGCTCGGCATCGGCGCGATCCCCGACGCCGCGCTGGCGCGAATGGGCAACAAGCACGACCTCGGCGTGCACACCGAGATGTTCTCCGATGGGCTGATTGCGCTGATGGAGGGCGGCGTCATCACCAACCGACACAAGCAGGTCCACCCCGGCCGAACGGTGACGAGCTTCGCGACAGGATCGCGCCGCCTCTACGACTTCGTCCACCACAACGCGCTGATCGAGTTCCACCCGTGCGACCGCACCAACGACACCGCGCTGATCCGCAAGAACCCGAAGGTCACCGCCATCAACAGCGCCCTCGAGGTCGATCTCACGGGCCAGGTCTGCGCCGACTCCATCGGCCACCGCATCTACTCCGGCATCGGCGGGCAGATGGACTTCATCCGCGGCTCGGCGCTCTCCAAGGGAGGAAAGCCGATCATCGCGCTCCCATCGACCGCCGCGGGAGGGACCGTGTCGCGCATCGCGGCGCAGCTCAATCCCGGCGCGGGCGTCGTGACCACGCGCGGGCACGTGCACTGGATCGTCACAGAGCACGGCGCAGTGAACCTCTTTGGCCTCTCGCTCCGCCAGCGCGGCGAGGCGCTCATCTCAATCGCGCACCCGGACTTCAGGGGCGAGCTCACACGCACGCTTCGCGACCTGCGGCACTATCCGATCTCCCCGTAACCACCGCGCTGGACCTCGCGAGTCGCGAGGGCAGGCGCGTCACTGGAGGCAACCATGAACCACTGGATCATCACCAACCGCGAGATCGGCACACGCAACGTCGGTGGGAAGAAGGTTGAGTTTGTCGCCGACACGCGGCGCGAGCCGATGCCCACGTTCCGCATCGCGACCTTCAAGCCCTTCGTGCCCGGGAGCGTGCCTGCGAAGGACGCCGCGCTCGACGCGGCCGTCGCGCTCATCCCCGACGAGCCGGTGGATGGGTACACCGAGCTCGAGCCCGATGACAATCCCACCAGCGTGAACGCGAGCCGCCGGCTCCTCCTCTCGCTCTATCAGACGATGACGGAAGCGCCGGAGGCAAAGGTCGACACACTCTTCTTCATCCACGGGTTCAACTACTCGTGGCCCGACGCGTTGCGTCACCTGCAGCGCTTGCACGAGCTGTACGTGCTGCCGCCGGAAAGCCCGATTGATCGCATCGTCTACTTCACGTGGCCGAGCTGGGGCCAGTCGGGGCGCTATCCATCCGATCAGGAGATCGCGTGGCCCAGCGGCCTCCTGCTCGGGCGCGTCTTCGCAAAGACCGTGCGCTTCTATGCCGACTTCTTCCGGCCCAGCAAGGGCAAGCGTCCGTTCTGCGGCCGCAAGATCCATCTCGCGGCCCACTCCATGGGCAACCAGGTCCTGCGCGAGTTCATCAGGCAGGTTGCGCCGGTCCGCCACCTGCATGTTGCGATCTTCGGCGAGGTGCTGATGCTCAACGCCGACCTTGAGTGGCACGCGCTCGAGGGTGGGCAGCCACTCTTTGATCTGCACCAGTTCTGCGACCGCACGCACGTCTACAACCACCACGACGACGACGCGCTGCACATCTCGGAGGCAACCAAGAACTCCGAGAAGCGGCTCGGGCGGCACGGCCCGCGATCCATTGCGCCGGGCGTGCTCCCGCCGCGGACCGTGGTTGTGGATTGCAGCGAGCTCGGCTCACCCGATGACACGACGCCCGATACCGACGCCTTCATCAACGCCGCGCGCCGCGTGCTGGGGACGAGCAAGGCGAGCGTGATGGAGCGACTCGGCGACCACTGGGGATATCTCTATCGCCCGGAAGTGATCGCCGACGTGTACGGCGTGCTGAAGGGTCACTCGTCGGGGGTTCTGCCGCGCCGATCCGCGAAGGCGCCGGGTCTCTACTCGCTCGGGGCTGCGGAATAGCGCGTGAGAAACGGCCACCGTGCCGCCACGTTTCCATTTCACTTGCTTTCTGCGGGATCCGTGCTCTGATGTGGTGCGAACCGCACGCGAACGCTCGTTGTTTTTCCGTCGCCTCCGCGAGCCCATACATCCACCGACGAAAGGTCCGATATGTTCATTCGTTGCTCGCTGAGTTGTTCACTGTCCAACTCACTTTTCACATCGGCCGCGCTCGCACTGGTTGCCGCGTCGGTTGTTGTTCCCCACGCCGCGGCCCAGACGGGCTGGGATGAGCCCACGCAGGGCGATCTCTCGAGTGATCGGTTCCAGCCAACGCAGGTGCCGCTGGCGTTTGGCGACAATCGCGTGATCGGCACGACGCAGGATGGCGACCGCGACTTCCTGACCATCACGCTCGCGCCCGGGCAGCAGTTGGGCTCGCTCTTCCTCGAGAACTATTTCAGCGAGGATGGCGCGTCGTTCATCGGCATGCAGGCTGGCAACTTCCTGAGTGTC
>JBBQGR010000236.1:0-4716 GCA_038323185.1 Phycisphaerales bacterium
GGTACTTGAGACCTTGATCGGTGGTGATGAACGCGTCGAACTTGCCCTCGGCCTCGAGGAGCAATTCATCATTTCGTAGTTGGAGTCACCCCATCTCACTCGCCGTCGTGACCATGTGGCCAATGAGCTCATGACGCCGCGGGGCGGGTGTTCCTTGATCAAGAAGTAGCTTCAAGCACCCGGCTCCGCGATCGAGCTGCCGTCAATAACCTACGCCGCGAGGCTCTTCTCCGCGTGCAGCAGCACCTGCTCCACCTGCTCGCGTGTGACATCGGGGAACCACTCAAGGAATTCGGCAAGCCTCCTCCGCCCTCGATGTTCTCAAATAGCGCCCGCGCCGGGGCGCGCGTGCCGCAGAGGAGTTGCACGCCGCCGACCTTGCCGGAGATGCGTTCGATTGCGAGACAATCGCTCCAATCAAGTATCATCAAAGCATATGCGAACACCCACCTCGCGCACCCATCACCCCTCCGTCAGGTCGCGCCATGCGGTCATGAGGCGCTTTGTTGTGTCGCCCACTGTTCCGCTGCCGATGGTGCGGCTCTCGACGCGCGTCACTGGCATCACGCCCCAGGATGAGTTGGTCAGCATCAGCTCATCGGCATCGAGCACGTCCTCGACCGTGACGGCGCGGCGTTGGATCGTGAGGCCCATGTCGGAGGCGACGTCCAGCGCCCACGCGCGCGTGACGCCGGGCAGGACCGGGCTTGGCGTTTCGCGGCGTTCGCGCTGGCTCGGAGTCGGCGGCATCTCAAGATCGGCCTGCTCGTGGCCGCGCTCTCGCTCCATCGCGACTTCTTCTTCCTCGCCCCGCGCTGTTGGCGTGATGAGCGAGTTGCCCTTGATCAGCAGCGCGTTGCTCACGCACCCGCCCGCGAGATGGTTCGTGATCGAGAAGACCAGGGCCTCGCCCGCGCGCTTGGCCGCGGCGGTCTGGAGCTCGCGCAGCCGCGTCCAGTAGTTCAGCGTCTTGTGCCCCTGCGCCGGATCGAAGGGATTCACTCGCATCTCGGCGAGCGTCGCGAGCACGCCCTCCTCGAACATCGCGTCGGGATACGCGATGGCTGGCTGCGCCACAACCAGCACCGTGGGGTAGATCTCCGGCGACGCATCAAGCGAGGAACCCAAAGCTGCGCCTGAAGCGCCATCGGGCGCGGTGCGCCTCGCTGCTGCGGCGCGGCTCAGAAGGTTGAGATCGCCGCCGCTGACCGTGAGGCGAACGCGAAGGCGCGTACACTCGGGCAACGACGCGAATGCTCGCTCGCACGCGCGCTCGACCGCCTCGCCGAGCGGCCCCACGTGCAGACGCTCCGCAAGGCCCAGCGTCATCGCGCTGATACGCATGCGCGTGAGATGCTCGTGCAGATGCACCACGGCAAAGTCGCGTGCCGCAGCGCCCGAGACAGCATCTTCAATGTCCACGCGCGGCGAGAGTGGGTCCCTGCCGCGCCGAACCGCGAGCATCGTCTCAAAGAGGCCGACACCATGCTGGAATCCGGCATCGTGCACCGAGACATGCGCCTCGGATTCCGCCACGAACCGTCCGTTAAGAAAGACCGTTGCCAAGGCCAGAGGATATGCGATTGGCTGCGACGTCGCACCGGCGGCAGCGCGACGCCGAGACGAGAGATGCGAAGCGTGAAGATGCGGCGCAGCGCGGATGTGTCGTATCGACTCGCGCTCGACGCCGACGACGAACGCTTGGTGCCTTGAGGTGTCGAGACGTGTCGTGTCGAGACACGTCGCCCATTCACCGCGCTCGCACCTGCTCGAAGATCAACGCCTGGGCTTCGGTGTTCACTTTAATGCCGCCGGTTGATGTGCCGTGTGGGTTGCTCCGACGCGGCAAGGGGTTCTTTGATTGTACCGGCGCACGCACGGACTCTGCTGTGACGCCATGCTGCGCGCACCACGACAGAAGCTCTCCGCGGCTTCGGACCTGCATCCGCGTGTGGATCAACTTGACGTACTGGTGGATGGTGTGGGGGCTGAGTTCGAGCCGCGTGGCGACCTGCTTCTCGGAGTCGCCCTCGATGAGGCACGCGAGCACGCCGCGAAGGCGCGCGGGGAGGTCGAGCACGGATGGTCCGTGCGCTCGCTGGCTGATCCACGCGCGCATCATCGGCTCGAGCCGGGACTGGAGCCGCGCGAAGGCGTCGCGCTCGGCCTCGGTGAACTGAGGCTCGCCCCACGCGCGGTGCATCGAGAAGCCGACGTACACCAGTGTCTCGGTGCTGGCCTGCGCCGGAGACGGAGGGCCTGATGGCGCTGCAGCGTCGAGCGGAAAGCACGCGTACATGCACGCGTCCACGTTGGAAGGCTCGCGCAGTCGCTTGACATGCTCGCTCTCGTACCACTCGGCATCGCCAACGAGCTCCTGTCGCCTGAGCGTCATCGCACCACCAGACATGCGCGCGACGGCCACAACATGGGCGGGATCTGGCTGGGCGCTCAGGTCTGCGAAGTACCGCTCAATAAGACGCTGCTCGTGCGGCAGGGTCTCACCAACCTGGATCGCGTGGATCACCTCTGGCGGGTAGACGCCCGGCTTCAAACGAAAGAGCCCAGCAAAGACCATCCGGAGCGAGAGCGATTCCCGGAGGCCGTCGAGCAGCGCTTTGACCTGTTCTGATGGTGTGCGTGGTGCACCAATGCAGCGAAACAACGCGTGCATGACGGCCTCATTGGCCCTCTCGGATTCATTTGGCATGTTCGACCCCACTGAGCGCACGAGAACCTTTTTGTTCGCGGGCTCAACGCCGCCAGTTGAGAGACTGGCAGAGAGAACCCCCCTCCGTTCAGACCTGTTATATGACTGGAAGTCCTCAATAGTTTCAAAAAAGTGAAGTCCCTAAACAGGGACTATTGCTCTAAACCTCGCGACGCGATCCTCGACAACGCCCCAGTGCAAGCGTGCAGCAAAGGCCCGAAATGCCCGCGAAATGCGCTTGGGCGATGGTCGCGGGTGAAATCTCGCGGCCCCGCGAGGATGGGATCCCGCCCATCGCCCGAACAGCGACGCTCTCGCGTCGCTGGCGCGTCTCTCTCAAGCAGGCCCGGGCACTTGCGTCGCCCGGACCCGTCCTCTCTTCCCAGCCGACGGTCGGTGAGGGCGGATCACGCCGCCGCGCGCAGGCCGTCTCCTCCACGGCCCGAGCGCAGACTCACCACCTGAACGCGCGGCTGGCCCTAGTCCGAGGCCGGATCACGCGTTCGATCAAATGAAGCCTTGCTGAATTGAACCAACCGAATCGACCCGACCCAGAGTTCCGGCGTGCAGGAGCACTTGAGACCTTGCATCACCGGATGTTCCTCGCCACGAGATCTACCGGGGAATCCCGATTGGGCTCGTGGGAGAGACCTGCCTCGAACTGACTCGACCTGACTCGCCGTTACGTGCTCTGACATGTTCTGACATGTTCTGACATGTTCTGACACGCACCGACACAACCGCGTATCTCTACGCGGGGTGAGCACCACTCGGTTGCACATTCATGTGGGAATTACGCCAGCTGATGCCGGACCGCGCGAGATCATGGTGATCCCGCAATCGCGTGGCAATCTCGCGATACTTGCGATTACGATGCAATAAAGCGGCTGGAGCGTGCGCCGATGGCGCGGGCCTCAGGCGGCGCGACGTCTTGACCACGGTGCGCGGCGTGTGACGAAGCGCTCGCCGCCGGTGTGGGAGAAGAAGCGTGGGCGGCGTTCACGCGCGACGATTCCGAGCAGCGCGAGCACATCACGCCCGGGCACGAGCTCATTTGCGCCCGAGCGCATGCTCGGCGCGAAAGAGCCGGTGATCGGGAGCGCGCTCGCGTCTGGCGGAGCGCGCCGGACCGACCAGATGATCATCGACATCGGCAGGGTTGCGACGGGTTGTGAGGGTGTCGGGTTGTTCATATTTCACTTCGATTTTGATGCCGCGCGTGGCGGCGGGATTCATGTGGTTCGGCCGGTCCGTTACGCCCGGTCAAAGGTGAAATTGCCGAGATCAAATCCGACGGTGATGGCGTCGCCGCTGGAGAGCTCGCCCGCCAGGATGCGCGAGGCTAGCGCGTTCTCGATGCGCTGCTGGATCGTGCGCTTGAGGGGGCGCGCACCGAACTGCGGGTCCCAGCCTTCGATGGCGATCTGCTGCTTGGCCTCGTCGCTCAGCGTCAGCGTCATCTCGCGATCGGCGAGGCGCTTGCGAAGTCGGCCGAGCTGGATCTCGACGATGTGGCCGATCTCCTCGCGCTTGAGCTGGTGGAAGACGACGACCTCATCGATGCGGTTAAGGAGTTCGGGACGCATGAGCCCTCCCCCTCCCATCGTCGCGGCGGCCTTGGCCATGACGCCAATGACCTTTGGCGGCAAGCCCGCGGCCCTGCCGAGCTCTTCGGTCATCAGCCCCGCGGGGCCGCGGCGGAGCATCTCGCGGATGGCGGCCTCGATCTCCCAGTCCTCGGCGCCGGTCGAGGCGAGCTCCTGGATCTGCGCGCTGCCGTAGTTGCTGGTCATCACGATGATGGTGTTCTTGAAGTCCACGGTGCGGCCCTGGCCGTCGGTCAGGCGGCCATCCTCCAGCACTTACAGGAGCACGTTGAAGACATCGGGGTGCGCCTTCTCGATCTCATCTAAGAGCACGACGCTGTACGGGCGGCGACGAACGGCCTCGGTGAGCTGGCCACCCTCGTCGTAGCCGACGTAGCCGGGGGGTGCTCCGAGCAGTCG
>JBBQGR010000237.1:0-4704 GCA_038323185.1 Phycisphaerales bacterium
GTTCAGCAGCAACGACTTGTTGAACGGCGCGATCATCGTCGACATCTCGCGCACCGCCCGCGGCCCATGGCGCGAGCCCGGCCGGTTCGTCGGTCCGTCGTCGAATGGAATGCCAATCAGCCCAAAATCGACACCCTTTCACGCCGCCGCGTCGGGCACGTGCGCGCCTCGAAAGAACGTCGCGATTGCCGTGTAGCGCGGGGCCGACTGGGCGTCGTCGTGATCGGCGCGATCGGGCAAAGTCGTGTCAGCCATCGTGAGGCTCCTGGCGGATGCAGGTGCGGGAGCGGGGTCGATGTCCTGCTACCGAAGTTTACAGCCACGCCGGTCCTGACGGCGTGGCCCTCACGCACCCCAATGCAAACGCAATCGCTCGATCCTCCCGGGCGGCGCGCCTCGCGGCCGCACGCCGCAATCGTCATGCGCTCCACTCACCCGCCCGATGCCGCGTCCGCCCTGCGAATGTCCGAGTGCCCGTCACCACCCAGCTCGTCAACGCGTCCAGCGCGGCCCTCGCGCATCGCTCTCAGGTCGCTCGCGATCTGAACTTCGCCGCCGCGGCCCTCGGAGCTCCACATGCGCGCTGTCGGCACGGGCTGCACCACGCCGCGCTGCGCCTGGTGCCCATCCCGCGGCTTGATCCCCCGCGCCGCCAGGTTCTCAACCCACGCCTGCTCGTGCACCTGCCAGAAGTGCTCGAAGCTCCGCTCCATCGAGAAGTCCTGCATGAACTCGTGCGCGCTCCGTCCCATGCGTTGACGCGCCTCATCGTCCGAGCAACACTCCACAACCGCTCGCACCCATCCCTCGACATCCGTGTCCGGCACCACGCGCCCCGTGACGCCATCGAGCACGACCTCCTTCGGTCCGCCCTGGTCCGTCACGATCACCGGCATCCCCGACGCCTGACTCTCCATCACAACCTGCCCCAGCGTGTCCGTCACGCTCGGAAAGACAAACAGGTCGCTGGTCGCGTAGATCTTCGCGAGCTCATCGCCATATCGGAAGCCCACGAACCGCACGCGCGAGCCGCGCAGCTCGCGCTCCATCTCCTTGCGATAGGGCCCATCACCCACCACCAGCAGCTCCGCATCAACACCCTTCTCCCGCAAGCGCGCGTCCGCCTCCTTCCACACCTTCACCATCAGCGGCATGTTCTTCTCAACGCTCACGCGTCCCACGTACAGCGCTCGTACACGCTTCGCTGGCGAGCCCAGCGACTCAACAAACGCCTCGTCCCTGAATCGAGGATGGAACTGCTCGGTCACGATCCCCGGCATCAAGGGCAGTACGCTCGACCGCTTGATCCCCAGCTTTTCCAGAGTCCCGACATAGTCCTGCGACCGCGTAAAGATCGAGCGGAACGGCGCGTAAAAGAACTTCATGAACGCCTCGGTGATGTTCGTCAGCGCGCCATCCTCAAAGAGCCGCTCCACATACGCCGGGAAGTCCGTGTGGTACACGCCCACCACCGGCACCCGCAGCATCTTCGCCGCGATCAACCCCACCACACCCACCGAGCCGGGCGTTGAGATGTGAATCACGTCCGGCTGATGCTGATCTACAAACCGCAGCATCTTCACCAGCGGCGGCAACGCCAGCTCGAGATTCTCGTACCTGGGCATCTTGGTCGCGAAGACCGGCGCAAAGTTGTAGATGTTCGGCTCGCTCGGAATCTCAAAGTTCGTCGACGTCACCACGCGAAGGTCCCGCCCGGTGCTCTGCGCCGTGCTCGCGGCGTTGCGGATGAACCGCGAAACGCCGTTCACGTCCCCAAGCGTGTCAGTGAACAACATCACCCGCATCGGTCGGTCCAAAGCGCTCACTCCTGCCCCGGGCTCCGAACACTCGTGCTCGATCCGCTCCAGAAACGGGCGTTCCTTGTTCTGGTGGAAGAGCGAGAAAAGATACGGAAGCTGCGTCGCCTCAAGAACCAGATACGACGTCAGCACATCAAGAATCGCGCGATGGTCTTTCCCCGCCGCAGCCTTCAACGCTGCCGATCCCATCGCCCCGTGGATCGCCGCGTACAGGTCATCCGCAAACTCCGCCATCCGGTCGTGCCGCGAGACCGCCGCCCCGTCCGCCCACGTCTTCTCATCCAGCTGGCTCTGAAGGTCCGGGTACTTCGCCAGTACCGGCCCAAAGCTCTGGGCCAGCGCGTCCAGCAGCGGCCCCAACCGCCGCTTCTTGCGCCCCAGCTTGTGGTTGATTCGGCCCCTGAGAGCGTGCAGCGCTAGCCGCACCTTCCCGGGCTTGGGAGCCGAGACTCCCACAAACCGCAGCAGTTTGCTCCCCACGTATCGCCCCGTCACGCTCGCCCTAGGCAGCAGCCGCCGCGCGGCGAACTGAGCCCCGACGCTCGTGAGCTGATGCGCCAGCAGCGATGAATGTCCGGCGGTCCCTCCCGCGTCCGACCTCGCCGCCATCACCAGCCGCAGGAACTCGCGCGGATCCTCAACCTTTCCCGGCACCAGCGTCCAGGCGCGGCCAACATTCAGCAGCCCATGATCGTCCGAACCACCAGTGAGCCCCTTCTCCCACACGCGCGTCCACAGCGGCTCGAGCTGATGCTGCTCGATCAGCCGGTGAACTCTCCCCGGCGACAGCGACCGCAGAAACGTTGCAAGCGCCGAGCGGTGCGTCCCCGAGTGCGCCCCATTCAGAATCTCAAACCCCTTGAAGAGCAGCGCACACCGCTCAAGATGCCAGAGCGTCAGCTTGTGGTTCTGCACATACATCGGATGGGCCAGGCTGTGCCCCAGGTTGCGATCCCGCAGCCACGCCGCGAACAGGTACACATCATCGCGAAGACGCAGCGTCGCCAGCTCCTCATGCAGCGCAGGCGTCAGGCCCCACACCAGCACATGCAGCTTGCACTTGTCCTCAGGAAAGCGAACCGTAACCTCCTCACCCACCACAACGCCCGGATACCCCCGATCGACCAAGGTCATCACGCCATCGATCGTGTCATGGTCCGTGATCGTCACCAGATCCATGCCTCGGGCCTTGGCCTGCTCATAGACGCGCTCAGGCTCCGAGTAACTCTCGGGACAACCAATCAGCGCGAGCGCGGCGACGGCCGGGCCAGATGAAGCGCTCGAATGGCAGTGGAGGTCCGCACGGGTGACCACTCCGACGCCCGGTTCGCCACCCAGCGCCGAGTCGGCGGCGAGCGGCTCCAGGTTCTCATCGGGCTGCGCTGCTTGCACCATGGCAGGCTCCTGGGGGTCGTCCCCACCACAAGGGCGGACTCTTCCCGCTCGCCTCGAAGTGAGATGCGGAGCGCGCCATCACGCTCCGAGCAACTGAACTCCGTACAGACGCTCACTAGGTTTGGCCCTCAACGCGGGAGAGCATCCTCTCGAGCCTCGACCACAGATGATCGAGCCAAAGACTACCTCCTGCGTGAACGCAAATCTGCACTAAAGCATTCGACTGTGGTGCTTTAGCAAACCATTCGCTGGGTCTTGGAGTGTTCCTCATGGAACCTGAACAGAATGTGAAGATGCCGCGCCGGAATGGACGTTGGCCGAGTGCGTGCGACGCGGCGGGCGGTAGACTTTGCCAATGCCCGCCTCACGACACGTCGCCGTCTATCCCGGCTCCTTTGACCCGATCACCTTCGGCCACTTGGACGTCATCGCCCGCGGCCGCCGCCTCTTTGATGAGCTCGTCGTCGCCGTCGGCCGAAACCCCGGCAAGGACCCACTCTTCTCACTCGACGAGCGCGTTGCGCTCGCCCAAGCACTCGTCGATGAGATGGTCAGGCTCGATCCCACCGGCGCACCTGTCACCGTTCGCCCGTTCGCTGGCCTCACCGTCGACTTCGCCAAGGAAGTCGGTGCCACCGCGCTACTGCGAGGCGTGCGAAACCTCTCCGATATGCAGTACGAAGTCCAGCAGGCAGTCACCAACCGCGAAGTCGCGGACCTCGAAACCGCCTTCGTCGTTGCCGGCCAGAGCTTCGCCTACACCAGCTCCAGCCTCATCAAGCAGATCACCGCACTATCAATGGACCTCTCAAAGCTCGCGGCGATGGTCCCCCCCAGCGTCGTCGAGGCCCTGCGCGTGAAGAAGGTCCAGCGCCACCCAGCCCTCATGCAGCTGCTGGAAGCAACGTAAGACTGTCGTACACGAAACGATCTCGAGATTCGCGAGTCCTGTGTACGCCATCGCTTCGCGAGTGGGCACTTCGTCCGTTCATTTGTGCCACTCCTTGACACGAGTCTCGCACGCGAATCGCGTGAAGTTTCGCCGCGGCAAGAGAGAAACGTCGACCAATGAAAAGACCCCCGCACGCGCGAGGGCCTCTCTTCGAAGCTGGTTCTTGATCAACGGATCGGCGTCGCATCATCGCCTGATCCAAGGCTCAGCCGATCATCCCGCGCTGGGATTGAAGATCGGATTGTTGAGCGCTCTGCCAAAGTCCGAGGCCGTTCCCGTCGTCGTCATGCTCAGGCCGTTGCTCGCGGTATCAACACGCGTGAGCTGAGCAATCGGCGAGACGCGCGTTACCAGCGCGCCCTGCACCGCCGTGCCGATCACCGAGATGCCGTAGCTCTGGAACTGGGTGCCGGAGGCGACCTTGTTCCGGATAGCGGTGCTCTGGCCAGAGATGAACCGCTGCACCCCGTTGGTCCCGAGCGTGCCGGTGAAGCCATCGATCGTGCTGCCGTCGGTGAAGTGGTAGCGGATCGTGAA
>JBBQGR010000238.1:0-4696 GCA_038323185.1 Phycisphaerales bacterium
CCACCTGCCCGCTCTGCGGACCGCACTGGAACGGCATGTCGCCGCCGACACTGTCGGTGCCGACTGCAACACTCAAGACGTGAGCGCAGCCTGATGCTCACCGGACCGCCACCGAAGTTCCACGGAACTCGGGACATCCTCTCTTGACGAAGTCGTAGGTACCTTCGGGGTACGGCGTTCGGCCTTCGACGGTCAGGGCCTCCATGCCCGGGACGCCTGGGAGAATCAGGATGGCCTTCTGTGAGTTGGTCATGCAGCGATTGTGCACTGCGCCGGACCGGAGAGTCACGGATCGACGAGCAACGAACGGGCACGGCGTGCCGCTCGGATCGACACTGGATGGCTGTCGAGGACGAACCGGCTCCCGCTGTCCCAACGAGGCGTCGGCAGACCCATTGCCTTCGCTCCGAGTCTGCAGCCTGGTTCACGATGCCGCGAATCATCATGTGATGCCCGGGCGGCTGTCTGGGTCTGCCCGTCCGCGCAAGCGGTCAGACGTCCTGTTATCGCGATCCGAGCGGTCGACCTGCGGCTACTTGACGCACAACATGTGGGGTCTGCCCGCGATTGCCGTATTGACAAGGGGAGGGGCGGCTCCCTCCGATAGTGCCACCTGTGGCCCGACGCGTCGCCCTGAGGCCAAGAGGGGCGTGGTGCCCCCAACGCCTAGATCCACGACGCCCCCTCGGGGGGTGCTCGTCATCGCCAGGAATATCTGTCGTTACCGCGGGAAGGCTTCTGATCCGGAGGCAGTGACGAGGCTCATGACGTATTGCTTTCCTTGATGCGCGAGTATTAGATTAAGAATGGCTTTCATCTTCCAGACGTCATCGAAGTTCGCATCCGCAAGGACAGCATCCATCTGCCCAAGGATGGCGCGAGCCGCTTTCGGTGAGACATCAGACCGGCTTTCAAAGTAGAAGCGCGCATCCTCTCTGAGTTCTGAGGGAGTTTGATCCAGCGAGGGCAGCACAGTTCCGTTGATCCAACGGCGCACTTCATCAGCGTCCGCGATGGAGATTTGCAATCCAATCGTTTGTTGGATGTAACGGTAGCCGACAGCTGGCCCTAAGTGTCTATCCTCCTGACCACTCCCGAGTAGCGCTAACTGCGCCCTGAGAAGCGCTGGGCCACATAAGCCGGCCAAAACAATGGGCCACGCACCCACGAACCACTCAAGGCCCTTGAACGCGCTTATAAGCAGTGGGTACATGACCGCCCCCGCCCCGCCTTCTATGACGACCTTCAGGAGAACCCAAGGGAGAGCGGCACGGGATGGCGTGCGGCCGAACACCCTGACAAGATCTAGGTAGCAGATGAAGCCAGCCAGCACGGCCGCAACCAACGGTGGCCCGACGCGCGCGATTAGGTCAGTCATGTGCTGGCATTCCAGGGCCAGCGATAAACGTATACACGGTCTCCTCGAAGGATGTTGATTCGATCAACAAGCCCTCGTCGACGAGTTCATTCAGGACCTCCAACACTTCGCTTGGTGGCAGGCCGCTCAAGATAGTTATGCGCGGAGAATCATAGCCAACGCCGGGCACTAGGCACGCCAAGACTTTGCGTTCCCTCTCGGAAGACTCGCGCGCAACTTCCCGCTCGGCATCGGGACCTGAGTCCATTCTTAGATCTGCAGCAAGCCGTAAAGCAGAGTGGGCGCCTTCGACGTCCCCCTGCGCCGCGGACAGGTAACTGAGCCGCACCAGCGCTGATCCGCGCACATACGACCCTTCTTCGCGCGCGGCCAATTGATAGGCCCGTCGAGCAGCCGAAAGATCCGTTGACCTCAGGCTTTGATCACCAAGACCTAAGGCAGCTAAGCCTCCGCGCTCCTCGGACCTGAGGCTCTGGGAATGCTCCAGCGCCAGAAGGCTGGTGAACAGCGGTCGGCGCCAGTTTATGAGTCGCCCGTCGCTCTCGTGTTCGACTAAGTACATCAGTTGCGCTGGCGCCGGATACTCCTGAACAATCTCCGCTAAGAACGAATTGCTGAGCTGTAGGACGGTGGCACTGGCATCGAAGTTGATTTGGTCTAACCATTCCGTGTCTACGTCAGATCGGCAAGTCACGAGACTTCGCCTATTGCTAGCCACCCATCTTTTGAGGCCTGCTAGAACAAGTTGTCGCTTGTTCTCGGGGGTTTCTTCGATTCCATCAACTACAAGAATCGCTTGACCTGAGCCAAACCACCGTGACGAGACTGATGGCTCAACGCCAAGGGCAGCCTTCATGCAGCGTTCTATAGCGCTCCTGAAGTTCTCCGAGTGACCGAAGTCCCTTCCGCGAACATAGATGGGCGGGTCATATGCCGCTTCATCCTGCCAGCGTCCGCAGATGGTAACGAGCAATCGGCTCGCAATGACAGACTTGCCCGCCCCCAGCGGTCCAAGCAGAACTGTCGATTTGTCCTCCGCGTCAAAGAAGTTTAAATGAAATTCCTCGACCGAAAGGGTGCGCGGGTTAGTGATGGAACGCCGAGGATGGTTTTCAATCTCAATAGGAAAGGGCGGGCTGGCGATTATTGCGAGGGACTGCGAAACACGAGTCTTGATCCGACGGATTGCAGCGTCTTGAACTGACCGGGTTGGGCTACGTCGAACGATCACCCTTGTAGTCAACGCAGCCGTGCTGCAAAGGACGGCGATAGCGACTCCTACAAGCAACCAGCCGTTGGTCGACCCCGCGTCCTGAAGGGCCAGGTTTGCGACGATCGCCAGACTCACGGATCCGCCGACAGCCATAAGGCCAATCGCGGCCGCTCGACCTGAGCTCGTGAATGTGGGTCCTGCAGTGTTCATCGGCTCTGCCCCTGATGAAGCGCAAGTGAAATTGTTCAGGATGCTACCGGGTCGCCTACTCATAGGCTCTGCTGTCGCCACGGGCCCCGCGAGTCGGCGCTCCCGCGGCTACGTGGTCCTGCTGGCGGCGCTGTGACGCACTCGAGCGAACCGATCGGGCTTGCACCTACTCGCCAGTCAGCAGTCAGACCGTGATTTGCGCTCCCGGCTCTTCGCCCGGCTGCGGGAGGCGCCTCACAGTTCTGATCTCGTCGACCTGGTCCTCGGCCGGCTGTGGCGTTCCAGCCCACTGCCGCAGGCCGAAGATCCCACAGGCGCTGTGCGACCACTTCGGCGGCTGGTCATTGAAGGGCATGGCCCAAGGGTGTGGGGAAGTTGCAGCGCCGACTCTGGGTGGGCGGGCCAATTGAACATCCGGTCATGCCGCTTCCGGTCGTCCGGATCGCGGCTAATGGACTCAGCCGGATGCAGCAGATCGGAGGGCGGTTCACTCACCTGCCGGTTGCTCTCCATGAAGTTGGCGCCAAGCATTGAACACTTTGAGCGTTGCCGACATCAAACCACCGGCGCGCCCGAGGTATCGCTCGACCCGGGCAAGACTGTCCTCCACAGCGTCTTCGTCAACCTGCTCAGCATCTACTTCGCTCTCGATCTTGTTAGCCAAGCTCCGAAGCCGCGACCGCTGCTCTTGATCCGGCAGGTTTGTCGCGTCCTCTCGAAGTGCCTTGACTAGGTCCGACATCAAACTCAGGTCGATCCCCTCGTTTGACGATCCTGAAGAGTTTGAACCCGTCCCAACCACGGCATCACGCCCCGCGTTGGTCTGCGGTGAATGAACTATGTCACGACCAGCATTCTGATTGTTCAAGACGCCCACGCTTCCGATTACAATTTTGGTTCCACTTATACCCTCGTGGACCATGCGCGTCCACGTGCGGTCTGTCAAGACGAGAAATCTCGGCGCTTTCCGCATCGCGACGTTCCAGATGCCTTGCATGACTTCTACGAATTCATTGCCAGCATCTGTGGCATGGGCCGTAACGTGGCCAGCCTCGATCAGCGGTTGCACCACGTCGATCTTCTGGTAATACTTGACTCCGGATCGCCGCCAAAACGGTCCGATGTCGACGATTGTACGCTGGTTTGCGCTCGCAACCTTTATCGCTTCCAGCAATGCCGCCTGAGTAGATAGAAGGTCCTCTTCGGCCATTTTCGGTTTTCGCGATAGCCGCCACCTATTCAGAAGCGCCACGAAGAGAACCAAGAGCATGAAAGCCAAAGCAGCATAAAGTAGAAACCAGATTCGTTCCACCGTTGCACTCCCCCTATCGGACTCAGCCAACCAACCTAGAAATGGAAGCCTACTGGATCGGAGTTCGGCACCCCCCGATAGGGTCTGCCGCTCTTTGTCCAGATAGTGGGCTGTGCCTCATGCCGCGTCACGGCGACATCCGGCCGGCAAGACAGGACCTCCGTCACTTGGTGCCAGGGACTGAGCCAGATCTGTGATGGTGGCTCCACGGGAGAGGCATCGGCACGGCAGCGGGCGGAGTACGGCGCCCACAGTGGGCGAAGTGACGGGGCTCGCCGGCGCTCTCGCGGACCGCACGAACCGCTGGGTGTCGGGGATGGCCGCGCCGCTGGCCCTGTCGGCCGATGTTTGTGGGCGTGCTCCTGCGTTGCGATCAAGAGTTGTTGCGCGCGTCGCCTGGTGGTTTGGTGCTCCGCCGGACGAGGACGCGCCGGACCATGGCGACCTCATCGCGACCTCGACCTACCTCGGCTGGACCCCAGATTCGTACCCCAGAAAAGTACGGCAGCGAGGTGCGAAATTGTCGCGATCAGCCGCCCCACAGTGCCCTGACCTGCGCTTATGCACCCCCTCGCGGACCCCC
>JBBQGR010000239.1:0-4680 GCA_038323185.1 Phycisphaerales bacterium
GGTTGAGTCCGGCGTCTCGACACCCAGCGCTCGCTGCATTCGCAGCACGGCGCGGCGGAGCCGGCTCTTGACGGTTCCGATCGGTGCGTTGGTTCCGTTCGCGATCTCGCGATGGCTCAGCCCTCGCGTGACGGCCATCCAGAGCGCGGTACGCTCATCCTCGGGCAGCCGGGCAAACTCCTCGCCAAGGCCCTCAAGATCCTGCCGCGTCGGCAGCGTGGTTTGGGTCAGGCGCGATGGCTCCTTGGCCTCGATGAACGCCGCGCGATCGCGGCGCCGAGTGATGGACTTGCGTCGATGGTCGTTCAGGCGGCGGTGCGTGATCGTCGCGACGAAGGCGGGTTCGCCGCCCTTCGCCGGGTCGTACCGGGCCGCCGAGAGCCAGATGCTGACAAAGACCTCCTGCACCGCGTCCTCAATCTCCGAGCGATCAGAGCCGCTCAGATACTTGCTCGCGAGCCCCCACACGAGGCCGCCGTACTCATCCAAGCAGCGCGCAACCGCAACCTGGTCACCGGCGGCGATCTGCTGGAGGAGCGTTGGCACGAGCATTCAACCCTTGAAACACTGCCACCTTCAAATCCTTCGCGGCCCGACTCAGGCCGGATCCCTCTTCGCAAATGAGGCTCCAACAATAGCACAGAGGCTGGTTCGCAAACCGGCCCACCCCGCACGCGCGCCCCACTCAGCCCAGCCGGAGCGCCGGTACCGACGCTGGCACCGTGGAGTCTCTCCTCGCCCACAACTTTGTTGAGGCCCGCTCATCTCGCGCGCCACGCCGAACTCCGCCGCTACCATCAGCCTCCCCACTTCGAAAGGACACCCAAGCGATGGCCTGGATCACGAAGAACTCCGGCGGCACCAAGGTCGAGCGTCGCGCCGAGCCCTACCTCACCGCCTCCATGCGCGAAGAGCTTACCAAGACCACGCTCCCACGCTACGAGACCAGCATGGCCGCACTCCTGCCCTGCCTCCACACCATCCAGCACGCCTACGGCTGGATCCCGCCGCAGGCCATGATCGAGATCGCCGAATTCCTCAAGATCAAGCCCTCGGACGTCATCGACACCGCCAGCTTCTATGAGGAGTACTGGCTCAAGCCCAAGGGCAAGCACCTGATCCAGATCTGCCGCTCCATCGCCTGCGAGTTCTGCGGCCACGAGAAGGTGACGCAGGCCGTCAAGGACAAGCTCGGCATCGAGGTCGGCGAGACCACCGACGACGGCATGTTCACCCTCGTCGAGCTCGAGTGCCTCGGATCCTGCGACTCCGCCCCCGTCGCCCTCTTCAACGAGAAGCTCCACGAGTGGCTCACGCCCGAGAAAGTTGTGAAGGCCATCGATGATGTGTACGCGGGGAAGTCAGAAGGACACGGGCACTAGTCACTGGGCACTGGGCGCTAGCGTCGGATCTGTGCAATCGAGACCTGGGTTGCTCGTTCTGCCCGCATGATGCTGCATTCCATCTCGCGCGTCGGCGTCCTCGCAGTACTCTTGGCCCCCTCCCCCTTCGGGCAGACTTCGACCGCAACTCCGCCCGCCGCCACCGCGCCCGGCAGCGTGCTTCCCCCCGCCTCATCTCAAGAAGCCCTCACCGCCGCGGCGGACTATTCCGCTGAGCGATTCGGCCGCGCCATGCTCGTCATGCACGACGGCGAGGTCATCTTCGAGCGCTATGACAATGGATGGAGCGCGGCTCGCCCGCACCCCCTCGCCAGCGGCACGAAGAGCTTCGTCGGCGTCCTCGCCATGTTCGCCATTCAGGACGGCCTCATCACCCTCGACGAGAAGGCCAGCGACACCATCACCGAGTGGAAGGCCGACCCCGCCAAAAGCCAGATCACGCTTCGTCATCTCCTCACGCTCTCCAGCGGCCTGGATCCCGCCGATGCCACCCTCGGCACCCGGGGAGGCTCACGAGTCCTCGGCACAGGCAGGAACACCGCCGCCGATCGCGAACGCGGCAGCCGCGCCGCCAGCGATCGCTACGACGCCATCCTCGAAACACCTATGTCCCGCACACGATCCGGCGAGCCCGCAACGCCCGGCGGCCAGTTCGAATACGGAGCCAGCCACTTTTACGCCTTCTCGCTTGTCCTCGACCGCAAGCTCAAGGCCTCGAACTTCGAGTGGAAGACAACGCAAGACTACTTCGAAGGCCGCATCGCCAAGCCCATCGGCATGGAAGTCGCACGCCTGGGCGTTGATCGCGGCGGCGCACCCAACCTCGCCGGTGGTGCCATGCTCACAGCCCGCGAGTGGGCCAAGTTCGGCCAGTTCGTCCTCCAGCGCGGCACCTGGGCGAACGACAAGGGCGAGCCAGTCCAACTCCTCAAGCCCGACCTCCTCGAACAGTGCTTCGTTCCCAGCGAGAAGAACCCCGCCTACGGCCTGACCTGGTGGCTCCTCGACGCCGAGCGCGCCAGCACCTCCAGCGAGGTCGCCGATAGCGGCGGCAGCATCCGCGACCGTCTTCGCGATCGCGCCTTCGCCCGCGAAGTCGGCCTCGCACAAGCCCTCGTCGGCCCAGACGGCAAACCGCTGAAGGTCTACATGGCCGCGGGCCTGGGCAAGCAGCGGCTCCTCGTGATCCCGCAGCACAACCTCGTCATCGTGCGATTCGCAGAAAACCGCACACCAACGCCAGGCACCAAGGACTTCTCAAACGCAGAGTTTCTCGCCAAGGCACTTGGGGAAGCGAAGTAGTCACTGGGCAATAGGCACCCGGCACTAGAAAAGAGATCGTCCGAGGGGAAGTCCGTTGGCTCTGGTTCCCAAAATGCCAAACGCCGCACTGCGACTCCCCAGCCACCAAATCCCCACTCCCTATTCTCCCGCATGACCTCTCGCAACTCCGCCACGCTTGCCTTGCTCATCGGCATTCTCGCCGTTCTTGGCGTCGTTCTCTACTTCCAGTTCGGCCGCGGCGTTCCCTCCACCGTTGAAGTTCGCAACGTTGACACTGTCACCCTCGTCGTGGTCCTCTCGCCGCCCGGCGCGACTCCCACACGCTGCACGCTGGCCCCCGGTGAATCCTGCACTTCCCCGTTCACACCCGGCATGTTGCTCGCAGTGTGGATCGGACCCTCCGACGCCGCGGATCCCGCGACATGGCGCATCGACTCGATCGGGGGCAGGATCGACGCCCGCTCGGACGGAACCGTCATGGAAGTTGCTGGCGACGGTCTCAAGGTAACGTCCGTGCAGCCTTAGGTAGCTCGGCCCCGTCCCAGCACGCGACATTCGCACAAATCGCACCCTTTGGACGCCGCCTGTGCGCAAAGTTGGCGACCATCGCTCGCTTTGCTCGCGGCGGTTCCATCCGGCCCATATGCTCTCTTGATAGGCCGTGTTGTTGGTGTCGGGGGGTCTCGCTAGAACGCCGCGCGTGCGCTCGCACGAAGACGTTCTAAAGAGCCTCACCGGTCGGGCGCAGCCCGCGGGAGACTTCGCATGTTCGCCTTCGTGATGGTCGCTGCATCTGCACTCCTCGTTGCCCCGCAACCGCCCGCACCAGCGGAGCCGGACGCGCCTGCGCCCAAGGTGGTTCCAGACGAGACGGTGCCAGAAGGCCCGTCCACGACGAAGCCCACGCGAATTCCTGCCTCCAAGCCGACGCACACGACTCCGGCCAAGCCTGCCACGCGTTCAACGGCCCCCTCCCCGGTCCCGTTCCCGCATCCTCTGATCACCGAGGTGCTCTACGCCGTCCCCACCGGCGACGAGGGGGACGCCGATGGCGACGGCCTGCGCTCCGCCACTGGCGACGAGTTCGTCGAGCTCATCAATCCACACAACAGGCCAATCCGCCTCAAGGGCTACGTCATCACCGACGGTCGCAACCTCCTCTCCACCGGCGGCACCTCTCGCAACGCCCGGCGCGAGCCTTCCGCTGGAAGCAAGCCCGCAAAGGGCACCGAAACGGGCGGCGGCGGCGCATCAACCGATCGCAAGAGCCGGATCCGCTTTGAGTTCCCCGACATTACCCTCCAGCCCGGACAGGTCGTCGTCGTCTTCAACGGGTTTAAGGGCAAGGACGCAAAGCGGGTCACCGATCCCGACGCCGCTCCGACTCCGCCCACAAAGGCTGTCTCCAAGTCCACCGGCGGTGCTCCCGCACCGATCATCCTCAGCATGGCGATCACCTCGCAGTATGCCGCGTTCGCGAACACCGGCGACTGCGTCCTGCTCCTTGATCCAAACGGAAATGGAATCCATTGCATCGCCTGGGGCGAGAAGACCAAGCCGCCCGAGGACGCCGCGCCGCTCCTTGAGCGGGCCCCGGACGCCCGCGGAAGTGTCGCCCGCGTGGGACTCACCCGCGGCCTGGGCGAACACTCAGAGTTGGACGCCAGCGGCCTTCCATTCTCACCGGGAGTGCATCAGCTTGCACCCGAGGCTGACCCGGCAGTGCCGGTGCCGCCGCTCCCATCTGCTCCCACTGCCGACACTACCCCGGGCGACAGCCCAGAAGCACAGCCGCCGAAGTAGCAGCCTCGCAACGCGAGGCCGAGCACCGCCGAGTTGGACGAATCTCAGCCATGCGAACCATGCGGATTGCTCTCATCGCGATGCTCGCGTTCGCTCTGCTCGGGGGCGATGTGGTAGCACAGCCGCCTCGCCATGGCCCGCCTCCCAAGACCGGTCACCAGCGTCAACCGCCTCCCCCGATTGCTCCGGA
>JBBQGR010000240.1:0-4676 GCA_038323185.1 Phycisphaerales bacterium
GGGCTCGCTCTTTGCAGGGCTTGATGAGAGCCCCGGAGACATGGTGATCCATCAGGGCCGGCGCTACAAGAGCTATCGCGGCATGGGCAGCGAGGGCGCGATGAGCGCTGGCAGCGCGGACCGCTACCGCCAGGCCGACAAGGTCGATGCGAAGACTGGAAAGGCGACGCAGAAGTTCGTCCCCGAGGGTGTTGAGGGCATGGTCCCGTACCGGGGCTCGCTCGCGGAGGCGGCGTACCAGCTCGTGGGCGGGTTGCGCAGCGCGATGGGCTACTGCGGGTGCGCGACGATCGAGGACCTTCGGCGCGACGCACGCTTCTGCCGCGTGACGTCCGCGACGGTGGTCGAGAACCACCCGCACGACATCACGATCACGAAGGAATCAAGCAACTACATGGCACGCGGCTAAGCACCCATCCGAGCCCAAGAGCGCAAGCTCCGGGTGCTTTGGCCCCCTCAGCGCCAACACCCCATACACTCTCCGCGTGCCCGGGTAGCTCAGTTGGATAGAGCGGCGGTTTCCTAAACCGCAGGTCGGCGGTTCGAGCCCGCCCTCGGGTGTTTGATTGGATTGCTCTGGAGGCAGAAGAGAGTCATCCCATTGGCCTTGAACATGCACTTGAACATGTCCCTGAACATGATGTATGACGAGGGCGCCGGGCGGGCGTGTCCGGGCCCATACCATTTGCCATGACTCGACGCTCACCGATCCTTCGATTGCACCAAGAGGCGGAGGCCTCGCTCCGCGAGTACGCCGCGCCCTTTTCGGGCAACGGCAGTGAACCGCACGCGGGTTCAACTTCGCGCGTGGATGTGGTTGAGAGTTATGGCGAGCTCGAGCTTGAGTACGCCGCGCTTCGCAAGGGTGTGGCGCTCTTTGATATGCCCCAGCGCGGGGTCATCGAGATCATCGGGCTTGATCGGCTCGAGTTTCTCAATCGCATGGTGACGCAGGAGCTCAAGGGCATGCCGCCCTTTAGCGTTCGTCGGAGCTTCTGGCTCAACAAGAAGGGGCGGATCGAGGCGGATCTTCGCATCATTGATCTGCCGGACCGGACGCTGCTGGAACTTGATGTCCACGCCGCGGCGCGCACCGTCAATGGGCTCACACCCTTCATCATCACCGAGAGTGTCAGCATCCGCGACGCGACCGAGCACGCCCATCGATTCTCGCTGCACGGGCCAACGGGACTGTGGCTGCTCGCGGGCATCTCGATGTCGCCGACGGGGGCGATGGCCTCTGGCCCGGGGCTTGAGGAACTCGCACCCGGGCGCGCGATGGTGGTCGTGATCGCGGAGGCCGAATGCGTTGTGTATCGCGAGGACCTCGCTGGTGAGATGGGGCTCGAGCTGATCGTGCCCACCGAGAAGGCCCTAGCGGTCTGGCAGATGCTCATCGAGGCTGGGCACGATCGTGCGCATGGACACGGCGCTCCACCGGAAGGCTCGCCACCGGCGCAATCGCACCCGTTGCAGAATTTGGGGTCAAAGGTGCGTCTGCGTCCCGCGGGCTGGCACGCGTTCAACATCGCACGGATCGAGGCCGGATCACCGCTGTACTACATCGACTTTGGGCCCGATTCACTCCCGGCCGAAACGGGCGTGCTGAACGACCGCGTGAGCTTCACGAAGGGGTGCTATCTCGGGCAGGAAGTGGTGGCGCGCATGCACAGCCGAGGCCACTCCAAGCAGGTGCTGGTGGGCGTGGACTTCGACACCATGATGGACCCGACGAACGGATTTCCGCTCCAGCCGCTGGGGGGAACGCAGATCCACGCGGCCGAGCCCGCAACGGGCAAGGATGAGCCCATCGGCATGGTGACGAGCTCGGCGCTCTCACCGATGAATGGGTCGCGCCCCGTCGCGCTGGTGCAGGTGAAGCAGGCGTACGCGGCGGCGGGCACGGCGCTGGTGGCGCCGACGATGGCACCCAGCGGAGACTTCAGGCTTCCGGGCAAGGTGCGGGACACGCTGTGGTGCTTCTGCCGCAGCACGATGAAGAAGGTCTGATCGGCGCGGCGACCCGCGCCGGTGCGTTTCGGTCCGGCCCAGTACACTCTGACCGATGTCATCCGACGCGAACAATCTCGCCGCGCACGCCGACATTTTAGCCTCATTCCAACCCTTCACGGTCTTCCACGCGCTGACGGTGCTCGCGTGCTTCGCGGCGATGGCCGCCGCGTCCGGGATTGGTCGAAGGTGGCGCGGCACCGAACGTGAGCGTCGCTTCTGCAACGGATGGGCGTACGCAGTGCTGGCCTTCCAGACGATCATCTCGATCTACTGGCTCTTGCCCGCCAACTTTGATCTCAACTACAGCCTGCCGCTGCAGCTCTGCGACCTCGCGGCGTTTGTGGCACCCATCGCACTCCTCACGCAGCGCCGCGAGCTGCGCACGCTGCTCTACTTCTGGGGCATCGGCCTCTCGACGCAGGCCTTCTTCACGCCGATCGTCACTACCGGCCTGGCCTCCGTCCACTTCTGGCTCTTCTGGATCGGGCATGTCGTGATCGTCGGCTCGGCGATCTATGACGTCGCGGTCCGCGGCTATCGACCGAGCGTGCGCGACCTTGCCTTCGCGAGCGCCTTCAGCGTTGTGCTCACGCTCGCGATGGTCGGCCTCAACATTGCGATGGGGTCCAATTACCTGTACGTCGGCGACTCAAATCCCGAGAATCCGACGCTCGTCGACAAGCTCGGCCCTTGGCCATGGCGCATCCCGCCCATGATGGCCTTGGGCCTTACCGTCTACGTCATCATCTGGGCCGTCTGGCCCATCTCTGAAGCGCTCTCAAGAAAAGAGCCGCCAGAGACTGCCTGACCACTTCGCCACTTCGCCACTTCGCCACGCCATGCCCTCCATCGTCCTCTCACTCATCATCGTCGCCATCGCCATCGCGCTCCCCGCGCTGTGGGTGATCCGGTCCATCAGCCTGCGCAGGAATGTCTTTGATTCCGGTGGCGTAGCGGGTCAGATCAAGGAGCGCGGCAAGCGAATCCCCAACACTGGCGGCATCGCCATCTTCGTCGCGCTCGCGCTGCCGCTCGCCGCGGCGCTGGCGGGATCGCTCTGGCTCGATCCCGCGGACCTGCCGCAGACGCGCTGGACCGGCGCGCTCGCGGCGCATCTGCCGGGGCTGGCCTCGTCGGCGCGGGCTGGGCTTGTGCTGCTTGGATGCCTCACGCTCTTGCATGTTCTTGGGCTGATCGATGATCGGCGGCCGCTTGGCCCGTTCTTGAAGCTCGTGATCATGCTCGTGCCCGCCGCGACGGTCGTCGTGCTGACCGACTCGCGCCTTCTCACGATGCTCGATGCTCCCGTGGGCGGCGCATGGCTCTCGATTACCATCACCGTGCTCTGGATCGTCGCGATCACCAACGCGATAAACTTCATCGACAACATGGACGGACTGTGCGCGGGCGTCGCGGCCGTCGCGAGCGTCTTCTTCCTCCTCGCGGCCCTCTTGTCCGGCCAGTGGTTCGTCGCGGGCACGCTCGCGCTCCTGCTTGGTGCGCTCCTGGCGTTCCTCGTCTTCAACTTCCCGCCCGCGACGATGTACATGGGCGACGCGGGCTCTCTTGTGGTTGGCTTCACGCTCGCGTTCCTCACCGTGCGCACGACCTTCGTGCCCATTGAACGCTGGACGTTCTACACGCCCTATTCAACAACCACAGGCACTGGGAATGCCGGGCCGCTCCACGCTGTTCTGATGCCGCTGCTGATCCTCGCCGTCCCGCTCTATGACTTCATCACCATCACGTGCCTGCGCCTTTATCAGGGCAAGAGCCCCTTCGTCGGCGACATGCAGCATGTCAGTCATCGCCTCGTGGCTCGAGGCCTTTCCCGCCGCGCCGCCGTTCTTGTTCTCTGGGGCTTCACGGCTGTCTCGGGCTGCTCGGCGCTGCTGCTTCGCTCGCTCACGGTCTGGCAGGCGGCCGTCGTTGGCCTTCAGATTCTCATCCTCTTCTTGATCCTCGCTGTCATCGAATTTGCAGGGAGCGAGTCTCCCATCCGCAAAGCTGCACCCTCAACGCATCCCGCTCCGCCCGCCCCGTCGCCCGCCCCGTCACCCGCCCCGTCACTGCCGTGATCAGCACCCAGCCCAACCCCATCGCCCACGACGAAGCGATGCCGCGCCTTCAGCGGCTCATGGCGACGCTGCTCACCGGTGCGCTCCTGGCCATCGTTGCCTGGCGCACGACGACTTCATTTGATCCCTTCCCCGCGTGGGCCGCAGACCCGACGCTGGTTGCCTCGCCGGTGGTCGCGATCACACCCGCGATCGCGCTCACGCTTGATGTCCTCACGCTCCTGCTCTCGTCGCTGCTCATCACGCTTCTCTCGCGTCGCGGCATCGCGCCAAGACTGTTTGAGCTTGGTCTCTTTCTCGCTGGCGCATCGGCGATCATCCTCCACACGCTCTTGCTCTCCACACGCTCGCTGGATGACGTCATCATCGGGTCCAACTGGCTCAGCGCCGTCGGCGCGGGGCTGGCTGTCTCCGTGGCGACGCGAGTGCCCTTCTTGCGAGCCCTGATCGCGGGCACCATCGCGGCGCTGACGGCGGCGTTCGCGCTCCGCGCGGGCATGCAGGTCTATCTCGATCATCCGCAGACGGTCCGCATGTTCCGAGAAACTCGGTCGACGTTCCTCGCGTCCCAGGGCTGGACTGAGG
>JBBQGR010000241.1:0-4660 GCA_038323185.1 Phycisphaerales bacterium
TCGAGCTCACGCGGCAGTCGCCCTTCAATCAACCGAGCCAACGCCGCGGCTCGCGCTCGCTCCGGACGAACCGTCTGAGACACCGCTCGCTCGGCCAATGGCTGCGGCACGCCCTCTCGCTCGACACGCTGCAAGAGCAGCGCATCACCCGCCGGAGCCTTCCGCAGCGTTGAGTCCACCGTCTCCCGCGCGAGCTGCGCGTCATCGATCAGGCCCTTGCTTCGCAAGTACGCGACCGTGGCATCGATGATGCCCGGCGTGAGCTGCGATCGCTCCAGCCGCGCACGCAAGTCCGCCTCGCTCCTCGCCTTCTGCGCAAGCAGCCGCGCGGCCCGAGCCTTCGCACGCGCGAGCTCATCCCCGATCAACAGGGCGGGTGCGACCAGTGCCTTCTTGGTGGAGCGAGTCATATGAATCCCGCGAAGGCCAACACTGGCACGACTCACAAGCTACACGAGCACCACCTAAGCAGGGCGCAAGCACAAGTCGCGCGCTACTCCAGCACATCCAGCATCCCCTGCAGCTCCGAGAGTGCTTTCTGATCGCCGCAGGCGCGAGCCTGAGTGATGCCGTGCTTTGTCGCCTCGATGGCCGCCGCGATATCCCCCGACTCTTCGAGCACACGCGCCTTGTGGTAGTACGCGTAGCAGTAGTGGGGGTCCTTAGCGAGGCAACGATCAAAGTACTCCACGGCCTCGCGAGTCTTCCCCTGCTTGGCCTGCTCGTGCGCAATGCCGTACAGCAGAAACGGATCGTCGGGCTCGTGCTCGAGCGCGGCCATCAGGGTTTGAAGTCGGTCCACTTGTTGCTCCATGAGCCGCCGTGCGCTCGGCCAACTTTTCCGGCCAACCCTACTTCTTAACCGGCGGCAGGATCGGCACAATCGTCGGAACCTTCTCTGTCGGCTCGGGCGTGCGGCCCTCTTCCGTCGCGCCAGCGCCCGGCGCAATCACAATGATCGCTGCGTCGCCGGGACGCTCGGGGCGCTCTGCGAGCGTGCGGCTCTGCTCGGCCGAGAGCACGTCCGCCCGGAGGCGATCTTGCTCGGTGGCCATCCCCGCCATCGTTGCGCCGCCGATGGAGAGCGCCTGGAGCGCACCCACGACCTGCGAATACGTCATGCCCAGCCCCGGCCGAACATCGTCCGGGCGAGGGTCCCGCGCCATCGTCTCGATGACGTCGACAAGATCCCCACGCACGGTGGCGATCTGGGCGGGAGCATCCTCCCTGTTCCTGAAGAAGAGCCGCACGTCCTTTGCGCCAGCCTCCGTGCTCAGCAGGAAGCGGTCAGACCACGCGCTCACCACGCGCGGCCGCGCGACGTTCCGTCCCGTCTCGCCGAAGATCACCACCCGCGGCTGGCGCTGCTGCGTGATGTAGATCAGCGGCTCGCCAAACGGCACGATGTCCAGGATGAACTTGCCCGCCACCGTTCGACGCTCGATCCCCTGCACCGAATCGCCCGAGAAGCGTGCGCTCGCGAGCACCTCAAGCCTCGTGCGCGAGATCGGGATCTGGTCCTGGCGCCGGCGCGATTCAAACCGCGCGATCTGGACTCGTTCCGCGCGAGCTACCAGAGCCTCGTACGCCGCGATCCGCACCGCCAGCTCGCGATCGCCCAGGAACTCTTGCAGCGCGCGATCAACCGCGGGCGTGCCATCGACCGCACCAAGCAGCGTGAGCGACCTGGTGCGCAGCGACCCGCGCGCCTCGCCAGCCGTCGTGATCAACTGCTCCGCCGCGCGAGGATCGTTCAGGCCCGCGCCCGCTCGCAGCCCCGCCACCCGCGGGATCAGCTCCGATGCGTCGTACAACTCGCGCGTGATCGGGATCGCCCTGGGCCCAAGCGCTTCGAGCGACCAGCTCAACTCCTCGCCCATCGAGGGCTTCTCGATGATCGTGTCGACGTACCTTCGCGCGTACGCCTCCGGCATGCGCTGGTCGATCTGCACTCGCTGGACCAGCTCGATGAAGTCACCCGGACGCCGCCGGAACCGCTGCGGCACGGTCAGCTCGATGCTCGAGCCTGCCCGCCCCCGCGCCGTCTGCGTCAGGTCGCCGCGCTCCTCGGGGAACCGGCTGTTGACCGCCGACACGATTGAGCGCGCTCGCTGGTGGCTCCCGCTGTCGACGGCCATCTCGATCCCGAAAGGATCAACCATGACACCGCCATCAAGAATGCGCCCAACCGCCTGGGTCACGGCCAATCGCTCCTGACCCGGCTCTGCAAATGGATTGATGAAGATCGGTCCGCGTGCCTCGCCCAGACGGTGCGTCTGGATCGCGCCGAACGTGCCCGCCGGGCCGATGCGCAGATCCGTCGTCCAGAGCGTGCCACCCTCCAGGCTCGTTGCGTTCACGGCCTTGACAAAGACATCAAATGTCGCGCCACGCGGCAGACCCGGCGGCACCGCCGCCTGCACGATCACGATTGCCACGTTCTTATCACGCAGCATCTGCCGCGGCGTCATGCCCGCGTACGGACCATCGTAGTTGCCCGCAGCCCCAAGCCGGCGCAGGCCCATCTCACGCTCCATCGTCGATGCGATGTTGTCCGGTAGCGGCTCACCACCCGTCCCGCGCAGCCCAACCACCACGCCAAGCCCGCTCACCAGCGTCGGCTCGATGCCGCGCAGCGTCACCTCGGTCCCCACCTGCCCGCGCAGCGCATCCGGCACGTCACGCGTGATCGGCGTGACCTCAAGAGGGCGCACCGGCTCGGCCGTCTCACACCCGGCAACAAACGCGGCAACCACCGCTGCACACGCGGCGGAAGCACTTCGGCGATTCAAATGCGAACGAACCACGCGTTAACTCCTTCATGCCCGGCCTCACCGGGGCGCAACGTCCAACTTTGCCCGCTCCCCCAGCGTGCGGCCAGCCACCTCTTCACGGTGCCTCACTCCGCCCACGTCCCGAAGCTCAGAGCGGCTCCTCCAGCTCGCATCCCCCCCGGCTGCGCTCCTCGTCGACTCCCCATCCGTCGAGTCTGCTTCGTGCGCAAGCTCTGTTCACGTACTGTACGAAGGCCGCAGAAGCCGTGCTGGGGACTCGGGTACGTCGGAGCCACCGCCCCAAGAAGTGGTAAGGGGCGTACCGAACAGCGTTGAACACGCCCGCCACCAACCGACACCGACCGCCAGCAAGGCCCAACCCATCCACAATACCCCAAAGGCCGGGCAGATCGACACTTGCGCCCAAACGACAAGTTTTCAGAAATGTACCCCGTATTTTGTAGCCGTGAGTGTTGCACACACGATGGGTAGTGGTACGATGACCCCCCCACGGACCGAAGTAGTCTCTTGGTCGCGGCGATTTCTTCTGTTCAGTGCGGATTGCATCGTCTGATCCTCGCGTCGCGAAGTCTACAGCCCTCACGCCTCGTTTGTTCGGCGTATGATCGACTTGTATTCGGATGAGCGGCTTCTGGTTGGTGAGTTTGGGCGCATGGCGGGGTTAAGTGTTCGGCGCATGGATTGGCGCACAGCGTGGAGCGTTGCCGTGGGCGTGCTTTCAGATGGACAAATCCGGCGCCTCGTCAAGATCAAGCCTTTCGAAGAGGCGATCAAGCGCCCAGGCCGCATCTCTTATGGCGTGTCGAGCTACGGGTATGACGTTCGCGTCGGAACGCGTTTCAAGATCTTCACCGCCGCGCCACGCACGGGCGACATCGCCGTCGTGGATCCCAAGAAATTCAACGACGACATGATGGTCGACGTCGACGTCGGCCACAAGCCCGCGGGCGACCAGTACGTCATCATCCCCCCCAACAGCTTCGCCCTCTGCGAGACCGTCGAGTACATCGAGATCCCGCGTGACATCCTCGTCATCTGCGTCGGCAAGAGCACCTACGCCCGCTGCGGCCTCATCGTGAACGTCACGCCCTTGGAGCCCGAGTGGCGCGGCAAGGTCACGCTCGAAATCAGCAACACCACGCCGCTGCCCGCACGCGTCTACGCCAACGAGGGCGTCGCCCAGTTCATCTTCCTCAAGGCCGACGAAGTCTGTGAGAAGAGCTACGCGGACAAGGGTGGGAAGTACCAGGACCAATGTGGATTGACGCTGCCGAAGGTGGATTGAAGCGAAGAAGGCACCAAGGCAGGCGGCATCAAGGCATCGAGTTTTCCGAGTTCACGGGGGCGGGACATGGCGGAGATCAACTCGTATCGCGACCTGATCGCATGGCAGAAAAGTTACTCGCTCGGCAAGAACGTCTACGTCCTCGCCGGGCAACTCCCAGAAGTGGAGCGATTCGGCCTCATCGCCTCGCTCCGTCGTCTCTCGGTTCTCATCGCAAGCCACATCGCCCAAGGCTACGGGCGAGGCAACACCACCGACTACGTCTATTTCCTCAAGCAGGCTCGCGGCGA
Organism: Phycisphaerales bacterium; assembly: GCA_038323185.1. GTDB lineage: Bacteria > Planctomycetota > Phycisphaerae > Phycisphaerales > UBA1924 > JBBASU01. Next base: position 4,371 of record JBBQGR010000241.1, read on the forward strand.
GCTCTACACCCTTGACACCCAACTCCTCTTCGCTCTCGACTTCAAGTACATCGCCGACCCCGAGTACAAACGCGTCAAGTCGGAATTGGACGAATCCGAACGCGTGCTCGCGGGTTTGATTCGAAGTCTCGGCGGCTGATTGGCTGGATGCCTTGATGCCGCGTGCCTTAATGCCTTCTTCTCAGAACGACCTCGCTCCCAGGACGGACCCTCTCATGAAAATCTCTCGCAAGTTCACCAAGGCTGGCTCTGATCCCTTCGCTTCCGTGAAGTGGGTCAGCCGTTCTTCC
>JBBQGR010000242.1:0-4655 GCA_038323185.1 Phycisphaerales bacterium
GTGTTTGGGGCTGCTGTCAAGGCGCATAAAAACGGCCCCGGCGAGGTGCCGGGGCCGTTGCGGATGCTGAGGTGGAGCGGTTGGGTCAGGTGTTCTTGATGGCGGTGCCGCCGATCATCATGCCGTAGAAGGAGCGGTAGACAAAGAAGGCGGAGATGAGGAAGAAGCCGATCGCCAGGGCGATGGTGAGCGGGGTGTGCTCGAAGCCGGGATTCTTGACATGGATGGCGAGCTCGACGGCGAGGAGGCCAAAGAGCGTGGTGAACTTGATGACCGGGTTCATGGCCACCGAGGAGGTGTCCTTGAAGGGGTCGCCCACGGTGTCGCCGACGACGCAGGCGTCGTGGAGTGGGCTGCCCTTGCCGCGGCCGGAGTTCTTGTACTCGGGGTCGGTCTCGACGATCTTCTTGGCGTTGTCCCAGGCGCCGCCAGCGTTGGCCATGAACATCGCCTGGTAGAGGCCGAAGAGGGCGATGGCGATGAGGTAGCCGATGAAGAAGAAGGGCTCGACGAAGGCGAAGGAGAGGGTGGCGAAGAAGATGCCCAGGAAGATGTTGAACATGCCCTTTTGCGCGTAGAGCGTGCAGATGGTGACGACCTTCTGGCTGTCCTCGACGCTGGCCTTCTGGTTTCCATCGAGCTTGATGTTGGCCTTGATGAACTCAACGGCGCGGTAGGCGCCGGTGGAGACGGCCTGGATCGAGGCGCCGGTGAACCAGTAGATCACTGCGCCGCCCATGATGAGTCCGAGCAGGAAGGGTGCGTGCAGGAGGCTGAGCTTCTCGAGGTTGGTCTCGAGGCCGCCGGTCAGGACCACGATGATCGAGAAGATCAAGGTGGTTGCGCCGACGACGGCGGTGCCGATGAGCACGGGCTTGGCTGTGGCCTTGAAGGTGTTGCCCGCGCCGTCGTTCTCTTCGAGGAACTCCTTGCCCTTCTCAAAGTCGGGCGTGAAACCGAAGTCGCGCTGGATCTCGTCCTTGATGCCGGGGATCTGCTCGATGGTCGAGAGCTCGTAGATGGACTGGGCGTTGTCGGTCACGGGTCCGTAGGAATCAACCGCGATCGTGACGGGGCCCATGCTGAGGAAGCCGAAGGCGACGAGGCCGAAGGCAAAGACGGCGGGGGCGAGCATCATGGTGTCGAAGCCGAGCATGCTGATCATGTACGCAAGGCCCATGAGCAGGATCATGCACAGGCCGAGCCAGTAGGCCGAGAAGTTGCCAGCGACGAGGCCCGCGAGAATGTTGAGCGATGCGCCGCCCTGCTCGGAAGCGGTAACGACCTCGCGGACATGGCGCGACTCGGTGCTGGTGAAGACCTTGACGAACTCGGGGATGAGGGCACCGGCGATGGTGCCACAGGAGATGATGGAGGCGAGCTTCCACCAGAGGTCGGTGCGGATTTCGGCGCCCAAGGGGAACTCTCTGAGCATGAGCCATGAGACGACGTAGGTGAGGACGATCGAGACGCCGCTGGTGATGAAGATCAGGCTGGTGAGGGGCTTCTCGAAGTTCATCTTGAGGGCGTTGGCGTACCGGGCCTTGGCCATGGCCTCGTTGGCAAAGTACGAGAACGCGCTCGCGAGGACCATGACAATGCGCATGACGAAGAGCCAGACGAGGAGCCGGACCTGGATCTGCTGCGCGGCCAGCTGCGCTTCGCCAACGCGGGTCTCGACCTTGGCAACGGTTGCAGGATCGTTCGCGTCGGTGCGGAGCTGCTGGAGTCGGTCCTTGGTCTCGACTGGAGCCTTGGCGATGCGAGCGTCGAGCGCAAGGCCATACTCGGCGTTGTTGGCGACGTCGACGATGGTGGTGGCCTGCGAGTACGTCACGGTGCGGCCGTTGCCGAGGTCAATCGGGCTGCCGAAGAAGAGCGTGGGCGTGACGGCGATCATCGTGAAGACGATCAACGCGACGCCCGTGACGCCGTAGGTCTCAAAGCCGTCGGCGGAAGGGCCGACAGAGTCGCCAGCGTTGTCGCCCACGCAGTCGGCGATGACGCCGGGGTTGCGGGCGTCGTCTTCCTTGATCTTGAAGACGATCTTCATGAGATCAGAGCTGATGTCGGCGATCTTGGTGAAGATGCCGCCAGCGATGCGGAGGGCGGCGGCGCCGAGCGACTCGCCGATGGCGAAGCCGATGAGGCATGCGCCAGCGAGGTCACCGGGCAGGAGGAGCAGGATGCCGAGCATGATTATGAGCTCGACGGAGATGAGCATCATGCCGATGGACATGCCAGCCTTGAGTGGGATGGCGTAGGTGGGGAAGGGCTTGCCGCGAAGTGAGGCGAAGGCTGCGCGGCTGTTGGCGAAGGTGTTGACGCGGATGCCGAACCACGCGACGCCGTACGAGCCAGCCATGCCGACGAGGGTGAAGATGATGATGAGGCCCACGCGCCCTAGACCAAAGCCGGACTTGAACTCGCCGGTGGTGGTGTCGATGGCGGTGGTGGGGACGAAGACGGAGAAGTAGAGAACGACGATCGAGCCAATGAAGGCAAACAGGAGCATCAGGAACTTGCCTTGCTGCACCATGTACGATTTGCACGTGGAGTAGATTAGCTCAGAGACTTCGAGCATGGACTTGTGCACGGGCATGTTCTTGAGCTGGAGGTAGATCCAGAGTCCGAACATCATGCCAGCGAGTGAGACCGCGAAGCCGATCATGAGCAGGTCATGGCCGCCGATTCCCATGAACTCAACGGAATTGAGGTCGGGGATGACGAGGTTGGCCTCGCCGCCCGGCTTCTGGAAGACCGGCGCGTTGGGGCCCGTGGGTCCCGCGGCGAAGGCCGAGGAGGCTGGGCCGAAGAGGGCGACGATGAGCGCGATGGCCGCGGCGAGTGCGCCGGCTCGTTTTATGAGCGACGCGAGCGTGCCCGCGGTGTTCAGCCGGTTCAGCGTGTTCAGAGAGGTGTGGAGCGGTTGCTGGAGCACGGGATGGATCTCCGTTCTCTGGGAGTTGTTTGGGCTGATGAGCCCGTATGGCAGAACGGGGGAGCGAGGGCCAGGCGGCACACACGCTCCCCGTCATCGACGCTTGTGAACTGGACTGATCGACCTGCGGGCACCCGGATCGCCACAGAATGCAACGAAGGAGGTGTGGGCAGTGGTCCGCCGCGCACCACCCGCGCAATGCGCGAGGTAACGAGACGAGCGTGCCTGAGCCCCACGAGTGGTGCCGCAGGGTGAACGATTACTCGGGCTTGGCAGGCTTGCGGACGACGGGCTCGTCCTCCTTCACGCGGCGAGCAACGCTCTTGCGGGCGGCGCGACGAGCGCGCTCGGAAGGCTTCTCGTAGAACTCCTTCCGCTTGATGTCCTTGGTCAGGCCTTCCTTCTCGCAGAGCCGCTTGAAGCGGCGCATGAGCCCGTCCGTGCTCTCACCGCTGCGTGCCTTCACTCGAATCGCCATGTGTACCTCTCGCCAATCAACCACCGGAAGCCATCACCGGACCTCCGACACACGTCGGATCGCCCGATGCTGTTCCGAACAAACCTTTGACCCCGGTCCGATCACGGACCGAATCCCCACCGTCCGGAGCGACGCCCTGGAACGGGCCCCAAGTAAAGGTCGGTTCCGCTCCGGTATCAACCCCCACGATGATTGGTGGCGGATGTCGCGATAAGAAACAGTTGCAGGGAGCTTAGGCGAGGTGGCAGGGGTGGGGCGTGTATGCTGGGCGGCGTGCGGCTGGGACCGATCTCGAAAGGTGACTTTGCGGGGCCGATGGAGCGTTGGATGAGCACACTGCTTGGATGGGCGGCGGGCGTTTGGACTTGGCGATGCGGAGCGGTCGCCGCTCGGACGCTGGTGCTGGCTGGCGGTCTCGTGTGCGGATTGGTTGGCACGGGGTGCCAGCCCGCGGTCCGGAATCAGGGGCAGGAGGGACTTCTCGCGACTTATTCCATGATGACGCTGACGGCGGACCTTCCCGAGCGGGCACGGGTGCAGGCGGTGATCGCGGCGGCGGACGCGGTGGTGAGGTCGCGCGGGTATGGCGTTGAACTCGTGCGCGCGACCGAGGAGGAGGGGAGCTTGCTGGCGATACCACCGAAGTCGGCCGGGTCGCCGCGCGTGTGGATCCATGCGGCGCGGGTTGAGGGGGGCACGCGCGTGCGGATCAATCCGCAGCCGTGGGGTGATGAGGATGTGGCGAGGTCGCTGCTTGATGGGATCCTGGCTCGTCTTGGGATGTAGTCGGTTCAGGGTTTGATTTCTGGGACTAAAGTGCGCGAAGGGAGCGAGGCGGGCCCGTGGTTCTCATCGATGCGTACAACATTTTGCACCGCGTGCGAACGCACCGGCGACTTGCGTCGTGGGATCTTGTCGCGCTCGCTTCGGAGATCTCGCAGCGGCGGTTCTTTCGGCGCGAGGTGGTGCTGGTATGCGATGGGGATCCGCCGCCGAGGATGTTTGCGGCGTGGAGTGAGCGGGCCACGCATCGCGGCGAGGACGTGCTGACGTTCCACTTTTCGGGGCGTGGTGTCGAGGCGGATGATGTGATCGCGGGCCTCATCGAGGCTTCGCTGCGCCCGGCGGGCTTGTTGGTCGTGAGCTCGGATCAGGAGGTGCGCAGTTCCTCGCGGCGTCTTGGCGCGAGTGAGATGAGCGGCGAGACGCTGGTGGGTTGGCTCACACATTGGAAGC
>JBBQGR010000243.1:0-4621 GCA_038323185.1 Phycisphaerales bacterium
GCACCTCCAGCCGCGCACGCCGCTCACGCAGTGGCAGCGCCCGCAGGTCCTCACCCGCGGCCTCAAGCAGATCAAACGCAATCATCGCCACCGGAGCCTCTCTCAGCACTCGTGCCGAGAGCGTCGTGCGTCCGATGCGGCGCTGCATCGTCGCGAAGGGCAGCGGCTGGCCATCCCGCCACGCCAGCACCTCCCCATCCAGCACCGTGCCCGCGGGCAACCGCGCCGCCGCCGCCAGAATCTCAGGGAAGCGCTCGGTCATCACCTCCTCACCGCGAGACCAGATCGCCGTCGCCCCACCGGCGCGCCGGATGAGCTGAGCCCGGATCCCATCCCACTTCCACTCCATGAGCCATCCACCCACATCGCCAAGCACTGCCGCGATCTCAGCCGCATGCCCGTTCCCCGCGCCAACCAGCTCCTCAATCGGGCTCGCGAGCGCAAACGGTCGCGGCCCGATCGCTGTCTCACCCTCACTCTCTGGCGCCATGAGCCGCGCCATGAAGGCCTCGCTCGGCCTCCATGTCCCCATCATTCGCTCCGCCACCAGCGTCTCTGGAATCTCCGCCGCCTGCGCCACCGCCTTGATCACCAGACCCTTCGACACGCCAACGCGCATCGCGCCCGTCATCATCTTCACAAGCAAGAATCGCTCCGTGCGTTCCAGTTCCGAGAGCCACCCCAAGACGCGCTCGCGCTGCGCCGACTCGTCCATGCCGCGCAGCGACGACAGCCGGTCCTCAACCCACTCCACCAGCATCACGGGCGCCGCCTCGCCCGCTCCGCGGACATCCATTAAGAGCGAGATCGTTTCCGCAAGATCTCCAACCGCCGCGTATGAGTCACGAAAGAGCCACTCGGGAATCTCGCTCGCATCCGCCACCCATCGCGCCAGCGCCCGCGACGAGATGGTCCGCTTCAGCCGCTGCCCGCTCAGGAAGTACAGCATCCACGCGGCGGATGAATCGCGCCGCCCCGCAAAGCACGACGCCATCGCCGCGATCTTCTCCGCCTTGGAGCCGGTCGCATCGAGCGCGTCAAAGAGTGCCGCAAACTCGCGCATCTACTCCTCCGCTCCGAACGAGGCGTCCACCATCCCAAGCGGGCTCGCCTCGATTCCCATCCGCTCCCGCACATAGTTCGCAAGCGTCTCGGTTGATCCATGCGTCGGCAACACCCGCCGCGCCCCGGTCTCCCGGATCGTGCGAAGCAAATCCGTCCAATCCGCGTGGTCAGAGATCACAAAGCCCCTGTCGTACCCGCGACGTTTGCGAATGCCGCGCACCTGCATCCATCCGCTCGCAAATCCCGTCTCCACGCGACTCGGCGGCCCAAACCTTCGCATCCACGTCGATCCCGCGGCGGAGGGCGGCGCAATCGCAAGACACGGCCCAGTCTCGCCGCGTTTTCCGCGTGCCCGATGGGGGACCGGCGCCGCCGCCAGACCCTCACCCTCCGCAGCGTCCGCCGCCTCCGTGATCGTCATCGTCTCAAGCATCGCAACGCCCGCATCGCGATACACCCTCGTCATCGCCGACACCGCGCCATGCAGCAGCACCCGCTCACCGCGAACCCACGCAAACTCAGGCCGCGATCCCAGTTGCCAAAGCTCACTCAGCAGCCTCTGCGCCTTCCCCAGCGCATACGAGAAGACCACGCACGACTTCCCCTGCGCCCGGGCCTCGCCCCACCATCGCGCGAGCGCAGCCACCTCCTCCCAAGTTTCGCGCCACCGATAGATCGGCATCGCAAACGTCGCCTCCGTGATGAAGACGTCGCACGGCACAACCTCAAACGCGCTGCACGTCGCGTCCGTCTGCCGCTTGTAATCCCCGGAAGCAACCCAGACCTCGCCCCCCGCCGACTCCACGCGCACCTGCGCAGATCCCCGCACATGACCCGCCGCATGAAGGCTCACTCGCGCGCCGCCAAGCATGATCGCCTCGCCAAATTCCAGCGCCACAATCCGGCTCCCCGCCGCCAGCCGCCGCGCCAGCACATCCCGCCCCTCCATCGACGTGTAGTAGGTCCCCGCGCCCGCGCGTGCGTGGTCCCCGTGCGCATGAGTAATCACAGCAATCGGACACGCGCCCCAAGGGTCGATGTGGAACCCTCCCCCCGCGCACGCGAGCCCCGTCCCGTCCGGTTGCAGCAGATCGGTCGTTCGCACACAAGTCCCCTTCGCCCGCCGAGCCTGCCAGCGATCCAAACGCTAGGCGAACAATGCACGGTGCCTCAGCCCAACCCCGCGGAGCATCCAGTTGGACCAGCCCTTCGAATCTCTTTGAGATTTAGACTCAGTTGGGCTTGCAAGCCTACGCTGAGCTAGTTCAAGTCCCTTCCGCTCGCCCCGAAGATTCGTCCCGCATTTTCCCACGGAGGCCCCATGGCCCTGAAACTCCCAATCTACCTCGACCACGCCGCCACCACGCCCTGCGACGCCCGCGTCGTCGAGGCCATGATCCCATACTTCACCACGTTCTACGGCAACTCCGGCAGCCGCAACCATGAGTTCGGCTGGCAGGCCGAGGCTGGCATCGATGAAGCCCGCGAGCAGGTCGCCCGCCTCCTCGGCGCCGACCCCAAGGAAGTCATCTTCACCTCCGGCTCCACCGAGTCCAACAACCTCGCCATCAAGGGCGCGGCGTACATGTACGAGAAGGCACCCGCTGGCAGCAGCAGCCGCGGCCACATCATCACCTGCATCATCGAGCACAAGGCAGTCCTTGATCCCTGCAAGCGCCTCCAGAAAGAGGGCTTCGATGTCACCTTCCTCGAGCCACCCGCCGACGGCGTGATCACCGCCGAAATGGTCAAAGCCGCCATGCGCGAGGACACCATCCTCGTCACGCTCATGTGGGCCAACAACGAGATCGGCACCATCAACGACGTCCGCGAGATTGGCGCCCTCTGCCACGAGCGCGGCGTCCTCTTCCACACCGATGCCACCCAGTGGGTCGGCAAGATGCCCACCGACGTTGAGAAGGAAAACATCGATCTCCTCAGCCTCAGCGGGCACAAGATGTACGGTCCAAAGGGCATCGGCGCCCTCTACGTCCGCCGCCGCAAGCCGCGCGTCCGTCTTGCAAGTTTTATGGAAGGCGGCGGCCAGGAGCGCGGCTTCCGCTCCGGCACGCACAACGTCACCGGCATCGTCGGCCTGGGTAAGGCCGCCGAAATCGCGATGACCGAGATGGAGTCCGAGGCCGCTCGGCTTCTCAAGTTCCGCGACCAGATCGAGAGGGAGATCACCAGCAAGCTCGACAGCTGCCAGGTCAACGGCCACAAGACCAAGCGCCTCCCCCACATCACCAACATCTCCTTCGGCTTCGTCGAGGGCGAGAGCCTGATGATGGCCGTCAAGGAAATCGCCTGCTCCAGCGGCAGCGCCTGCACCAGCGCAAGCCTGGAGCCCAGCTACGTCCTCAAGGGTCTGGGCGTCGGCGATGAACTCGCCCACAGCAGCCTGCGCATCTCCATGGGCAAGCAGACCACGCAGGAACAGGTGGACTACACGATCGACCGCGTCATCAAGGCCGTCCTCAAGCTTCGCGAACTCAGCCCCCTCTACGACATGCACAACGAGGGCATCGACCTCAGCAAGGTGGAGTGGGCGAAGCACTAAAGGAGAAGGGACTGGGCACTAGGCACTGGGCGCTAGCGCCGGAAAAGTCGTAAGTTGCCCAGAGGTTTTTTCTTCCCCAGTGCCTAGTGCTAAGTGGCTAGTGCCTGCTAAAACGAAGTGAGGCAATCATGGCTTACGGTCCAAAGATCATCGAACACTACGAGAACCCCCGCAACGTCGGCTCCTTCGGGACCCAGGCCCAGATCAAGGAACGCGCCGATGTCGGCGTTGGCCTTGTCGGCGCCCCCGAGTGCGGCGACGTCATGCAGCTCCAGATCAAGGTCAACCAGACGACCGGCCTCATCGAAGACGCCAAGTTCAAGTGCTTCGGCTGCGGCTCGGCCATTGCCAGCAGCTCCCTCGCCACCGAGTGGCTCAAGGGCCGCTCGCTCGATCAGGCCGAGACAATCAAGAACACCGAGATCGTCGAGGAGCTCGCCCTCCCGCCGGTCAAGATCCACTGCTCCGTCCTGGCCGAGGACGCCATCCGCGCCGCCATCGCCGACTACCGGACTAAGAACGGAATCGCCGCCCCCGCCGAAGTCAGCGCCCACTGAGATCCGCCCCCGAACCTCCCCGCTCAACAGCCCGCAAGTCCTCCCATCCCGCGAACCCAGCCCAGCGCAAACGCGTACGATGATTGCAAGGACGCACCGAAGGAGTTCCAAGCACATGACCACCACCGCCACCGAAAACCACACCGAAAACGCCGCCGTCATCCTCAGCGAGACCGCAGCTCGCGAGGTCAGGACCATCGTCCTGCAGCAGGAGCTCGACGCCGACAAGGTCTGCCTTCGCGTCGGCGTCAAGGGAGGCGGCTGCTCGGGCTTCTCCTACCTCCTCGACCTGACCGAGACCCAGAAGGAGACCGACGAGCTCTTCTGGCAGCACGGCATCCGCGTCATCTGCGATCCCAAGAGCGTCCTCTACCTCAAGGGCGTCACCATCGACTTCAAGGACGAGATCATGGGCCGCGGCTTCGTCTTTCAGAATCCC
>JBBQGR010000244.1:0-4599 GCA_038323185.1 Phycisphaerales bacterium
AGGGAACCACGCTCGCCCCGCTCGGCGCCGAATTCACAATCGATCCCGACATTCTCGAGCTCGAACAGCTCGCGTTCGCCGAAACGCCAAGCCGCTACATCCTCGAAATCTCGCCCGACAAGCTCGCCGCGCTCAAGACCGTCCTCCGCGACCATGGCGGCATCTCATTCGCCATCCTGGGAAAGCTCACACGCTCCGGCCGCCTCGTCTGGGCCCAGGCCGATCTCGATGCGAGCGTCGAGGAACTCACCGCAGCCTGGCGCGGCCCGCTCGACTGGTAGCAACCAGACCCCGCCACCCAAGCGTGTCACACGATCCACAACCGCTCCCCTCCCGCGGCGGCGACAGCACGACTCATCCCGCACGCCTCTTTAAGGAACTCGCGATGACTGCAACCTCGGCAAGCCACCCGGCCACTACACCTCCGGCTCCTCGCGCGGGCTCAGCATCCCCGGACTTTGCACCCGCCCAGCGCCTGATGCGCGAACAGCGCGTGGACGCGTGGCTCGTGCATGATTTTCGCGGCAGCAACCCCGTCCTCGCCCGACTCTTTCCCGGCTCCGCTGGCAAGAAGCGGCACCTCACGCGGCGCGCGATGCTCCTCGTGCCTCGCGATGGTGCCCCCACGCTGCTCCACAGCGTCCTCGACGGCCCGGGCTTCGGCGATGTTCAAATGGCGAAGGTCTCGTACGTCTCGTGGCAGGAGATGCACGCCGCGCTCGGGAAGTTGCTCGCAGGACGCCAGCGCGTCGCGATGGAGTACTCACCCGGCTGCGCACTGCCCATCGTTGGCGTGGTGGACGCGGGCACCATCGAGCTCGTCCGCTCCTTCGGCGTTGAAGTCTCATCATCCGCGGACCTGATCCAGTCCACGATTGCGCTCTGGGGCGCAGCGGCGGTGCAGCTCCACCTTGAGGCTTCCTGCACCGTGGACCGCATCAAGGACGAGGCCTTCGCGCTCATCTGCTCGGCCCACGCCTCGTCGCGCACGATCTCGGAGTTTGACGTGCAGTCGTTCATCATGGAGCAGTTCGCGGCCAACGGACTCGAGACGCCCGATCCACCCATCGTCGGCGTCAACGCGCACAGCGGCGACCCGCACTTCGAAGTCTCACGCACGAATCCTTCGCCCATCAAACCCGGCGACTGGGTGCTCATCGATCTCTGGGCCCGCAAGCCCGGCGACGACAACATCTACAGCGACGTCACCTGGACCGGCTTCTGCGGCAAGGTCGTGCCCGCGCGTCACCGCGAGGTCTTCGATGCCGTCGTGCACGGTCGCGACGCGTCGCTCGCACTGGCGCAGTCGCGATGGAAGGATCGCCGCGAGGTGCGCGGGCACGAGCTCGACACCGCCGCGCGTGAAGTGATCGTCGCGGCCGGACTCGGCCAGTTCGTGCGTCATCGCACAGGCCACTCCCTCTCGCAAGGGCCGATGGTCCATGGCAACGGCATGAATCTTGACAGCCTCGAGACCATGGACACACGCCTGATGCTCCCCGGCATCGGCTTCACGATCGAGCCCGGCGCGTACCTCCCCGAGTTTGGCGTGCGCTCTGAGATCAACGTTTACGTCGATCCCGAGAAGGGACCAATCGTCACAAGCGGCACGCAACGCGAGCCCATCCTGATCGCGTGATCAGAACGTGATCAGAACGTGATCAGCGCATGATCGGAACATGATCGGAACATGATCGGAACATGATCGGAACACCATCAGAGCGTGCCGCGATCGTGCGCGCCGCACCACGATCGTGGTCTTCGTTCACACCCGATCACCACCATGCATTGCGAACAGCCGCGAGCCAACAGACGGAGGACCCGAGCGCCCTTCTTCACCATCTCTTCGCGCGATCGGGGCCGACACCCGGGAACGTTCGAGGTACCTTTTACGTCACTGTTTACCATGGAGCAACCTCTTGGCACACTCTCTGACACCCGCGCTGACACGCGCGCTGACACGCACGCTGACACGCACGCTGACACGCACGCATGGCCTCTTCGTCGCCGCCGCGCTCTTGGCAGCATCGATGACCACCCTCTCGGCCGCGGCCGCGCATCCCGACATTGATGAGCCCGGGCTGCTCGCCCACTTCGGCGTCGCAACGCACGAATTCAAGGATGGCAAGGTCGAGGACGCGACGCACAACTTCGCCGCAGCAGTGCAGGGCAAGCCGCGTCACGTGACGATCGGCCCCTCGCAGGGCTGGGCCTTCAATGGCGGGAGCGACTGGCTGCTGGTGGCCAAGGACGCGGCGGCGGTGCAGGCCAAGCTGCCGAAGAAGGAGATGACAGTCGCCGCGTGGGTGAACCTGCGCGACACGACCGAGGACGGGTCCATGGTGAGCATCATTCAGGACGACGGCAGCAAGGAGCGCGGCTGGGTCCTGGGGTATAACAAGACGGCCTTCCACTTTGGGCTCTCCACGGTGGGCGCGAACGAGAAGGATCGTGAGAAGGACGGCCAGCTCTCGTACGTGCGGGCCAAGACGCCCATTGTCAAGGGCCGCTGGTACCACGTCGTCGGCACGTACGACGGCGCGACGATGAAGCTCTATGTGAACGGGAAGCTCGAGGGTGAGTCCAGCGAGCAGTCCGGCGACATCCTCTACCCGCCCGTGGGCTACGACGGCCCCTTCACCATCGGCGCGTACAAGGACGCGAACGAGATCCATCCACTCGATGGGGCGCTCCACCGCATCAAGCTCTACAACGTCGCGCTCCCGATGACCGAGGTCGCGGCGGTGGTGGCCAAGAACAAGAACATGGTCGACTACGACCCAAGCTCCGCGGACTCCATGCAGTTCCTCGTGAAGCCATACCTGCAGTTCGCAACCAAGGACTCGATCGTGATCATGAGCGAGGCGAGCAAGCCCAGCACGATGCGCGTCGAGTACGCGAGCAAGCAGCCGCTGGACAAGTCCGCAGAGCAGACCGAACTGAAGGAGATGGGCGAGGTCGCCCTTAGCGGCCTTGATGCGCAGACGACGTACTACTACCGCGTGGTGCGGACGGCGGAGAACGGCGAGGAACTCTGGAGCGACATCTACTCGTTCCAGACCGCCGTGCACGATGACATGGCGTACGCCTTCGGCATCATCGGCGACACGCAGCGCAACCCCGAGATCACGCGCAAATGCGCCGAGGGAATCTTCTCCCAGCGCCCCAACTTCACGATCCATCTCGGCGACGTGGTCGACGACGGCTTCGCGAAGAACCAGTGGCTCAAGGACCTCTTCGAGCCCATGAGCAACCTCAACGCGCGCGTGCCGCTCTACCCCGTCATCGGCAACCACGAGGGCAACAGCCACTTCTACTACGACTACTTCTCGCTGCCCAAGCCGGAGTACTTCTACTCCTTCAAGTACGGCAACTCCGAGTTCTTCATGATCGACTCCAACAAGCCCCTCTCGCCCGGGAGCGAACAGTACCAGTGGCTCGACCGCGCCCTGGGTGAGTCCAAGGCCACCTGGAAGTTCACCGCGCATCACCACCCCTGCTGGAGCAGCGACGTCGATGACTACGGCGACACCGAGAAGGGCAACCACGCCACACGGACGCCGCAGTGGGGAGATTCAAACGCGCGCCAGCTCATCGAGCTGTACGAGAAGCACGGCGTGGACATCTCCTTCAACGGCCACATCCACACCTACGAGCGCACCTGGCCGATCATCGGCATGAACATCAACCTCAAAAACGGCGTCCGCTACATCACCAGCGGCGGCGGCGGCGGCGGCCTCGAAAAGCCCGCCCCAAACCGCACCTGGTTCGGACTCCACTTCAACTCGGTCCATCACTACTGCTACGTCACGATCCACGACCGCACCATGCAGTTCAAGGCCTACGACACCGAGGGACGCCTCTTCGACACCTTCGAGCTCACCAAGCCCGACGGGCGGTAGGTCTGCCCCTCACCCCCCCACCCTCGCACCCGGCGCGCTGGGCGACCCGATCCCAGGCCGGTCCAGATCCGGCCCAGAATTGCCGCTCGCGCCACCGTCGCCACTCGCGCAGAGGTTGCAGCCCCTGCGCAGACGTGATAGTTTGAAGGAGTTCTCGCGGCGCAGAGACAGCGGGCCAGTGTCCGACCCCGCAGCGGCGACGCGGAACAGGAGTCCACACATGTCCAAGCTCACCGCCAAGCCAAGCGCGATCCCCAAAGCTCCCAAGGCACCCACCTCGCTCCAGTCTCCCATCGGCCAGAAGATCTCCGGCACCGGCGCCAAGCTCGACCGCGATGAAGGTGTCCGCGGCGCCCACAGCCGCAGCGAGCACGTCGGCAAGACGGGATCCCAGCTCACCGCCCGCAACAAGAACACCGCCACGACCTTCCTGAGCAAGACCGACCAGAACAAGGCGGTCGCGCAGCGTCTGACGCCCGGGGCTCTCAAGTCCGTGCCCGGCCAGCCCCAGACCAAGATCGTTCAGGGCGTCGTCGGCAAGACGGCGTCCATCGCACGCGTCTCGGAGAAGGTGCCCGGCAGGCCAAACAAGGTCTACAACGCCAAGGTCACGCAGACCACGGTGGTCACGCAGCGCCGAGATGGCAGCACGATCCAGACGTCCTACCCAAGCAAGATGACGCCGCTGCCCAAGCCT
>JBBQGR010000245.1:0-4579 GCA_038323185.1 Phycisphaerales bacterium
GAGCCACGGAGGAGTGCAAGTTACAGAGGGATAAATAGAAGCTGAGGGCGCACCGACCTTTGGATGAAGGATCTGGGTTGAATCGCCTCGAGAGTGTTGGCCCGAAGGTAACCTGAACAGCAGGCGAGCCGTGATTCAACAAAGATTCCCGCCGGCTCTCAACCGTTCACGTGTGAAAGCTTCGAAACCGGAAGATGAGCCGTGCGTATGGTCGGGCACACGGTCATGCGAAGTCGTGGACCGTGTGTCTGGCCATGATGAACGACGCGGATGCCCCATCTCGATCAGGACGCGACGCGGCAGCGGCGCCGGTGCCCCTGCGCACTACGGACTCGAACGAGGCCGCGGCGCGCCGGTGGGTCGCGGAGCACGGCGACATTCTGTGGAAGTTCGCCCTGGCGCGCACGAGCTCGAAGGAGGCCGCCGAGGAGATCGTTCAGGAGACTGTGCTCGCCGCGATGCAGGGCTACGGCACATTCGCGGGAGGATCATCCGAACGTACCTGGCTGCTGGGGATCGCCGCTCACAAGATCGCCGATCACTTCCGGCGGGTGCGGCGGGCCAAGAGTCCTAAAACTCTCGCGATCTCTCCCGATGCGACCTGCGTGTGTGCCGCGTGCCGGGGCATGTTCACCGCGAAGGGGATGTGGGCCTGCGTTGCGAGCAGGTGGCCCGGCATGAACCTGAGCGAAACGGAGAAGGCGGAGCAAACCGAGGCGCTCCGAGCGTGCATCGATGCACTGCCCCCGGGCCAGAGTGAGGCGGTCTGGCTGCGCGACATTCTAGGAATTCCGGCTAGCGAGGTCTGCAAGGCGATGGGCCTGACCGATACTAATCTCTGGTCAAGGATGCACCGCGCTCGCGTGGCATTACGGTCCTGTCTAGAGACGAGATTTGGTCTGCGTAAGGAAAAGGTGGAGTGATCTGGTTCCTTCGTGACATGATGCGAGTGCTGAGTCTGCCGTGCCGCGAGCACGCCGTGCTCTTCAGCCGCCAGATCGACGCGCCGCTTTCGGGCGGCGAGTCCTTTGGCCTGCGCGTCCATGTTCTGTACTGCGGCGGGTGCCGCCGCTTCCGCGATCACCTGCTCCATCTGCAGCTGCTGGGCCGGACTCTGGCCGAAGATGTCCAGCACGAGCCGGGCCTCCCGTCGGAAGTCCGCGAGCGGCTCAACGCCCGCGTCGCGCAGGCGTCCAAGAAAAACTAGATCTGGCTGCAAGGCGCAGTCTCGCGAACGCGACTCACCGATGCGAAACGTGCCGTCCGTCATGGCGGCCCGTGCCGCTTTCGGGCTGTGTTGGTGCGGGATGTGTTGCCTGCGCTCAACGCACCCTTGTCTCTCACACCCATGGAGTCTTGGAATGCGTTTCCTCCCTGCCGCCGTCGCCTCTTTGCTCGCCGCGACCCCCGCGCTCGCGGGCTCGTGGATCGAATCGACCAATGGCGACATCTCCGGCAACCGCCTCTCCCCCTCACTGCTGAGTATCACGCTCGGCGACAACCAGGTCACCGGCAGCTTCGGCTCCGGCGACCTCGACTACTTGCGCATCGACATCCCCGCGGGGCTTCAGATTTCGGCGATCAACGTCACGTCATACTCCGGAGGCAGCGTCTCGTTCGTTGGCCTTCAGGCGGGCACAGTGTTCTCGGTTACTCCGAGTGCCGCCGCGCCCGGGGCCTTGCTCGGCTACACCCTCTTCGGTAACGCGAACCTCAACACCAACATCCTTCCCGCCATCGCGGCGGGTTCCGGAGCCATCGGGTTCACGCCCCCGCTCAACCCCGGCAGCTTCACGCTATGGCTGCAGGAAACCGCCGGCACCACCGGATACGGACTGAACTTCGTCGCCGTTCCCGCCCCGGGCTCTGCCGCGATTCTCGGCCTGGGCTTGCTGACGCTCGGACGCCGCCGTCGCTGACACAGCGTCAAACCACGAACAGCTCTCTGCCCCGTGCCGGCCCGCGTTTACCGCGGGCCGGTGCTCGTTAACGATCGTACTGGCTCACGCCTTCTTATGGCAGCACCCTCCGGACGTACAAATCATCTTCATGCGCCTCCCAACCGGGCGCGGCGCTCCCGCCAAGGTCACGCCAAGGTCACGCCGAGCGGCGGAGGTCAGGCCCAGCCACGAGCACGTTTGGCCCTCTCTGGTTTCGGCGATGCCCATCTCTGCGACCACCGGCCACGCAAGACCCACCATCCACCCAGATGGCCAGCGCTCGGTTCGCGATTGCAGCTTCTATTTTCCTGCCGTTTCAGAGAACAACTACGACATCTACTCTCGCTTGGGCAGACGCTGGCCCAGTTGGCGGAGATGGAGCCGGGTCTCCGGGCGGAGGTCGGCAAGCGCCTTAGCGCCCACGTCGCGCAGTCGTCCAAGAAAAACTAGATGTGGCTGCAAGGTGCGGTCCGCGAACGCGACTCATCGATGGCCAACGTGCCGTCTGTTATGGCGGCCCGTGCCGTTTCCGGGCCGTGTCGGTGCGGGCGGTGTCACCTGCGCCCGATACACCCTTGTCTCTCTCTCCAGTGGAGATCGTTATGCCCATCTCGATTCGTTCCAAGGCCTTGTTCCTGCTCGGCATCGCCGGGCTCAGCGCCGCAGCCCACGCCCAGCCCGTGGAGTTGCAGGTCACCGTCCAGAACCTCGCGCCGGCGAACAGCGTGTCGTTTGCAGCCCTGCGCCTGGGCTTCGGCAACGGCACCTTTGATTCCTTCAACCGCGGAGAGGCGGCGGGCATGGCAGCAATCTCGATCGCCGAGGGTGGAACTGGCAACCTTTGGTTCCCGGCGTTCGCCGCGTCCGAGCCAAACGCGACATTGGGCTCGGTGGTTCGCGCGGCCGGAGGGGCTCTGCAGCCTGGCGAGACGGCATCGTCGGTCTTTATGGTCGATCCGTCGATCAACCGGTTCTTCACTTTCGGCTCGATGGTGGTGCCCAGCAACGATCACTGGATCGCGAACGACAACCCGATGCAGTACATGCTGTTCAACGCCGCTGGCCAGCTGAACATCAACTCGATCTCTCAGTTCGGCGGCCAGATCTATGACAACGGTTCCGAAATCGAAGACCCGGCCAACGCCGCCTTCCTCGTCGGCGGCGTGAACGCAAACCGCACGCCCGAGAACGGCGTCGTCAACTTCAACTTCGACCGCCTGGATACCTTCAACGGCCTCACCACCACGGCCGGTTACGTGTTCCAGCGGCAGTTCGGCGCCAGCGACGAGATTTACCGCATCTCCTTTCAGGTGATCCCCGCTCCCGGCGCAATCGCCGTGCTGGGCATGGGCGGTTTGCTCGCGGCCCGGCGTCGCCAGCGCTGATTGAAACGACTTTGTGCCTTCTCCGCTTCAGCCCCGGCCCTCGCTGGGGCTGTTGTCGTTGATGTCCGCGCTAAATCTGCAACTGGCGAAGGCGTGCCACGACCATTCAAGCTTTGGCGAATGGTCGTCGTCTTGGTCCATGCACCGACGACGGCCGCGCGAGCTTCCGAGCCCTCGCCGCGAAGCGACGGGGGTCAACAGGCGAGCGGTCGCGACACGCCAGCAGGAGCATCTCATTCGCGGCGATGGCCCGCTCTTCACCAGAGCGGCTTTGCTGGCCACGTCAGAAGCAGGTCTCCACCGCGTTTCGCTTCCACCCACCTTCGCGATTGCACAGAGGCGTTGCCGCACTCCGGGCACGTTGCTTAGGCATCGGATCAGCAAGACCAAGACACAATCCGGGAGGTCGGTGCCACGATTGGACGGTGGCCTCTGGCCACTTCACTTCGACAACCGCGCCTTGAGCATCGCCCGCGTTTCTTCGCTCCCGATCACCGACGCCGACAACTCCGCGGCCTTTCTTGCCATGGCGATGTCCGCAGAACCGTCGATCTCGTTCAGCAGTTCCTTGGTCTTCTGGATCGCGAGCAGCCCACCGCTGGCGAGGCGTTCGGCGATCTTCATCGTCTCCACGTCGAGTTCCGCGGCGGTGGGCACCAGGTGGTCGATCAGGCCGATGTCGTAGGCCTGCTGGCCCGACATGATGCCGCCGGAGAGAAGCACCCGCCGCGCCTTGCCCGCGCCGATCTTGCGAACTACCCAGGGGCCGACGACGGCGGGGCAGACGCCAAGATCGACCTCGGGATAGCCGATCTTGGCGTCCGCGTGCGTGATGGCGAGGTCGCAGACGGAGGTCATGCCAGCGCCGCCGCCGATGGCGGCCCCGTTGGTCTTGGCGAGCGTGATCATCGGGAGCATGCGGATCTTGATCATGAGCTCGCCCAAACGCCGCAAAAGCATGCCCGGCGCGTGTGGATCGTCCATGATCGCCTTGAGATCAAGCCCGGCACAGAAGCTCTTCCCCTCGCCGGTCAGGATCAGGACTCGCGCGTCATTCGCGGCGTGCCCAGCGAGGATCTCATCGAGGCACGCCTCAAGGTCCTTGAGCAATTCCAACGAGAGCGCGTTGCGCGCCTCGGGACGACGCAGCGTGAGCGTTGCGATCTTGCCGGAGAGCTCGACGGTGGCGAGAGGCGCGGAGGCAGTGGACATGCGGGGCTCCGAAGGGCGAGGGAGAGCGGGAAGACGAAGAGT
>JBBQGR010000246.1:0-4562 GCA_038323185.1 Phycisphaerales bacterium
TGAGGTTGGCGAGGATGAGGGGGAGGATCACGCGGCGAACGGCCGTCACGCGGCTGGCGCCGAGGTTAACGGCGGCTTCTTCGAGTTCGCCGGAAGTCTGCTCGAGGCCCGCGACGGTGGCGCGCACGATGTATGGCAGGCGCCGGATGGCGTAGGCCATGACGAGGAAGGGGACGGGGTTCGGGTCCGCCGCGAGGATGCTGGCGAAGCTGCCCAGGGGACCGTTCTTTCCAAAGGGCCATTGCAGGCTCATCGCGACGTATCCGAAGGCCATGACGAGCCCCGGGACCGCGAGCGGGAGCATACAGAGTGTGTCGAGGAGGGTCCGGCCGCGGAGCGTGGTGCGGACGATGATGTAGGCGATGAGGATTCCGAAGACGATGTTGAGTGCCATCGCGCTCAAGGCGAGCTTGAGAGAGTTGGTGATGGCGCGGAAGGAATCGGAGGCGGTCATCGCCTGGCCATAGTGGTCGAGCGTGAACGCGGTGGGGAGCGCGGTCGCGTACCACTGGCCGGGTTTGGTGAAGCTGGTGAGTACAACGCCAAAGTGTGGGAGGAGCGCGAGGAATGAGACGAGGGCGAAGAGGGCCATCGCGGCCAGGCCCCACGCGCCGGTGAGAACCTTCTCGCCACCTGCGCGGCTGGCCTTGCTGTACATCGCGTAGCCGCGCCTGCCGAAGAAGTACTTGCCCAGGAGGTAGAGGCCGATCGCCGCAGTGAGCATGACGACGGTGAGGGCGTAGGGGCGGGCCGAGTCCTCGATCTCTTTGAGGCCGTAGAAGATCTGCACGGGCGTGACGTCGTAGTAGTCGAACATCAGCGGCGTGCCGAGCTCGGTAAAGGACCAGATGAAGACGATGGTCGCGCCAGCGAAGAGGCCGGGCCTTACGAGCGGGAGCGTGATACGGAAGAGGCGACGCCAGGGGCCAGCGCCAAGATTTTCGGCCGCCTCATCCAGCGCGGGATCGAGGTTGGCCAGCGACGCGGTGGCGTTTAGATAGATGATGGGGTAGAGGGAGAGAGCCTGGACAGAGATGACGCCTAGGAGCTTCGCGTTGCCAAGGAGGTCAAACTCGGTGCCGAGGAGGGCGTTAAGAGATCCCTCGCGGCCAAGGAGGGCACGCATGCCGATGGCGCCGACGAAGGGCGGGAGGATGAGCGGCACGAGGACGGCGGCGTTGAAGAAGGACTTGCCGGGAAAGGTGTAGCGTGCGGAGACGAGCGCGAGGGGCAGGGCGAGCGCTACCGCGAGGGTCGTTGTAGCCGAGGCGATGACGAAGCTATTGAAGAGGCCCGAGAGCGTGCGCGGGTCTTCGAAGATCTGGATGAGATGGCGGAGCGTGAAGCCGGTGCGCTCGGCGGGGTTGGCGTAGAACCCGCCGCGGACGGTGAGGAGGATGGGGTAGACGAGGAAGACGAGCAGGATGAGGATGCACAGGGACATCAGCCCGTACTGCCAGGCCAGACGAGAGAATCGCGAGCTACCCACGGCTTCGAGCATGGCGGCAGGATAGGTCGATTCCGAGAAGAGTCCTACGCGAGCGGGGAGACCAGCGCCTTGGGGCCAAGCGTCTGGATGGTGACGGTGCCCATGCGGCGTCGGGCGAGGTAGGCGTTGACGGAGTCGAGCGAGATTGCGTCGATGGCGCGGATGAGCTCATCGAGCGAGCGCGGGCGGCCGATGCGGCGCCAGTCGGAGGCGATTGATGCCGCGCGGGCCGCGGTGGACTCGCCGCTGAAGACCAGCGAGCTCTTCATCCCGATCTTCGCACGCGCAAACTCTGCCGATGTGATCGCGCCCTCTGGTGTCTCGAGCTTCCGGAGTTGATCAACGAGAACGTCGAGCGACTGCTGGGCGCGCTCTGGCGTCGTGCCGACATACGCGGAGGTGATGCCGTAGTCGCGATCGGCGCGATATCCGGCATGCACGGAGTAGCAGAGGCCGCGTTTCTCTCGGACCTCGGTGAAGAGACGGCCAGCCATGCCGCCGGAGAGGACGGAGATGACGAGCTTCTCTGCGAGGCAATCGGGGTGCGATTCCTTGGGCGCGTCGTGCGCGAGAACGATCTGGACCTGGGCTGAGGTGTCATCAGCGTGCGCGTAGCCGCGCGCTGGTGCGCCCGAGATGGCGGGTTCGAGGGTCGAGCCACTCCAATTTCGAGAGAGAGACTCGACTCGAGCCGCCAACTTGTCCACATCGCCGATCGCGCCGGCGAGTGCGATGACAGATGGTGTTGGGCGCGCGAGGCGCGACCAGGTCTCGATGAGTTCATCGCGCGTGATGGCGCTGAGGCCCTCGACGGTGCCGAGTCCTGATCGGTTGAGCGGGCTCGGGAGGTGGCGCTCGCGCGTTGCGATCATCGCGCGCTCTTGCGGATCGTCCTTCAGGCTCTCGATGGATTGGAGCGCGAGCTCGCGCGCGGGCTCGATGGCGTCCTCGCTCAAGCGCGGGCGCAGGGCCATGTCGAAGAAGAGCGCGAGCGCGTCGTCCAGGCGATCGCCCAGGCCTGTTGCGGAGAAGCGCATGACGGCGCTGCCCGCGTCGGAACCCCTGGAAAAGCCGCACCGATCGAAGGCATCGGCCTGTGCGCGTGAGTCGAGTTCGGCCGCGCCGCGCTGCAGGAGTTCTTCGAGCATCGCGCACGTACCCAGGCGGTCATCGCGCTCGTGCATGATGCCGCAGGGGACCAGGAGCGTGATGGAAGCTGAGCGCACACCGACCATGGGCTCGGTGATGAGCGTGAGGCCGGAGGCGAGCACGCGCGTTGTGATGAGGGTGTTGGGCGCGGCGGTGGTGATCGAGTTCATGATGATCGTCCTCGCGATCCGACGCGCATGATGGCGCGACGAGCGCTCGCTCGCGCGGTGGCGCGAGCATCAGGAGGGTACTCGCGCCGCTCGCGCGCGAGCCCCGAGAGGGCTGTGCGACCGCGCGCGGATGAACTCGCTTCACTTTTTGCGCGCTCATTCAAGGCAGGCACGACTGATTTCCGATAATGTGTGTCACGCGAGCAGTGCAGCGCAGTGTTGCGAGGCACTCGCCCGTGGGTCTCTTGAAGGAGTCGGTCATGGCCAAGAAGGCAAAAAAGAAGGCGAAGAAGAAGGCTGCTAAGAAGAAGGCCGCCAAGAAGGCGTGAGCCTTCGACGGACTTTCGGGCGTGTCGTCGCCCCGTCCGACGCGGAGAGGTCCAGCAGGAGCCAAGGGACCGACATCGGAAGCGTTCGCGGCAAGGCTTTCAGGATGACACTCGGCGCTTCTCACAAGGAACGCGCCACCCTGAGCCAAACCCGACTCGTCCGATGCATCCCGAGGCTCGCCCCACCCGCCCGATCCCGCCTTCCGGCGCTGACGCGCGGGTCCTGGCCTCAGGCGTCGAGCGCGGCCGCAATCGACGGCTGCTCGAGTTCATCTTCACGCCGGGACGCGAGCACGCGTCCCGGCGTTTTGTCGTTTTGGAGTGCCCGTCGAATTGGTGCATCAGTTGAACGGCTTGGTGGTTCACGCTCTGAATTCCGCCATCCTGCTAGCCTCTCACTCCATGCAAGCCCCCGAACTCATCCATCTAAGACGCCTCGTGCATCGCACGAACACCGGCATCCTTGCCCACAGTGGCGTCACCGACCCCATTCGGATTGTCCTCTCGCACGCGACGGGGCTTCCCATCATGGCAGTGCCGCCCGCGGCGGTTGAGCTCTCGGGGACCGAGGTAGTGCTGCACCTGCCGGATGATGCGGACGACAGCGTTCACCTTGCGGGCTCGCTCGAACCGATCGATCCGCGTAACGATGCCGACGCGGACCTCTGGATGGTGCACCATCAGACGCCCGAGTATCCCCGGATGGCGCGGCTGACGGTCGATCTGGCGCGGCGCGTGGACCTGGTCATCGATGGGCCCGAGGTCTTTGTGCCGCCCGCGCTCTCGCTGGGCGCAATCGGGCGCGCGGTCCGTCGTGTGAATGCTGACGAGCGGCGTTTGCTGGACCTCTGCGAGCGGCTGGCGCTCGTGAGGCCCGAGGCCGCGCGGTGCGTGAACGCCGATGCCTTTGGCCTCTCGATCCGGGCACGCTTTGGTGTGCTTCGGGTCGAGTTTGATCCTGAGCAGCCGCCAGCAACGACGGACGAAACGCTCGATGGTGCGGTTTCAAGGCTGCTCGGCGGCTCGGGCGGTCCGGTCTGATTCCAATCAAGCGATCCACATGAGCCACCAACCCAGCACCTCGAACCAGCCGAGCCTCCTCAAGACCGCGATCCGGCGGCCGCACTTCCCTCTGCGCGAGGCGCACGCGCACATCCCAGCGTACGGGCGCGAGATGTCGTGCCTGCATGTGCACGACGCCGCAGATCGCCAGGATTTGCTTGAGCGCGTGCGGAAGCAGGCCGCGGCGATGGCTCCGAGTCCTTCAAGTGACTGGCTCATCGCGAGCGGGCTGCGCGTCGAGGCGTGGGGCGCGTCGCCGGGGGGCGCGCGCTGGCCCACGATGGCGGAGCTGGACGCGGTGTGCCCGGATCGGCCCTGCTTTGTGATGTCGTTTGACCATCACTCAGGTGTGGTGAACGGTCG
>JBBQGR010000247.1:0-4558 GCA_038323185.1 Phycisphaerales bacterium
CGTTGCTTGCCTCTTTCGTCGAACCATCAGCCAAGCACCGGCGTATCGTTCCTGAGGAATCATTCTCATTAACAGCTGCCTCGCTGCCAACCTTCCTGCGACCAATCTGTCTCGCGAATCGGCCCTCTGCCGTCCCTCGCGCGGCGAGCAATTTCCGGAGCCTCTCTGATGCAACGTCGAAACGTGCTGGCCGGTCTGATGTTCGGATGCGTCGCGGCAATGTCCGGCATGACCGCCATGACCGGCATGACTGGTCTCGCCAGCGCCCAGCCGGTGACGCCCGCCACCGCCGCGCCCATCAACGCCGTCGTCACGATCGCGCCGCTGAAGGGTCTGCTCGAGCCGCTGCTCCCGCCCGGCAGCGCCGTCACGATGCTGATGCAGCCCGGCCGCAGCGAGCACGGCTACGAGTTCACCCCGGCCGATGTTGCACGCGTGGCCCAGGCCGACCTCGTCGTCTACGTCGGGCTCAACCTCGAGACCAAGTTCGGTGAGATCCTGAGGCGGCCGAGTGCCGCGGGTCGTCGCGTGCTCTGCTTCGGCGAGGTTGTGGGCCTCCAGAAGCCCGGTGGACCAGTCCCCAACTCCGGCCACGTCCACAAGCACGCACCCGGCGAGGTCTGCGACCACGATCACGAGGCTGGCTACGTCGACCAGCACCTCTGGCTCGATCCCGTCCTCGTCGCGCGACTGATCCCCGCGATGCGCGCCGAGATTGAGGCCATCCAGCGCGCCCGCGGCACGCTGAGCGATGCCGAGAAGGCACGCCTCGCCAGCGCCGAAGAAGCACTGATCCAGCGCGTCATGCAGGTCCACACCGATTGGTCCACGCGCCTCCTGCCCATCAAGGGCGTGCCGGTCGTGACGCACCACAACGCCTTCCCTCGCGCCGCGGAGCGCTACGGCTTCCGCATCGCCGCCGTCGTCCGACCCTTTGAAACCAGCGACCCCTCACCAAAGGAGATCGCCCAAACGGTGCAGGTCATCCGCACCCAGAACGTCCCCGCAATCTTCATCGAGCCGCAGTTCAACGCTGGCGCCGCAAAGCGCATCGCGCAAGCCGCGGGAATTACGGTCGGAAGCCTCGACCCTCTCGGCGATGGCGACTGGTTCAAGATGATGGAAGGAAACCTCAACCAGCTCGTCGAGCACCTGACGCCGAAGGCAAAGTAAGGCGGTGAGGCACGTGCCATCGAAGTCGGCCGCTCTGGGCCGACTTCGATGATCTTCACCCACTACGAACATCGAAGTCCCCTCAAAGCCGGTGACTTCGATGGCGCGGCAGTTCGCACCAAACGCTCCAACGCTGCAAATTCGTAACTCTCTAACTGCGTAACTCTACGATTCCGTAACTCTCCAGCTCAGCAACTCTCCAGCTGAGCAACTCATCAGTTCAGCAACTCTTCGCCGCGAAGCGGCGAGGGTGACTAGCCGTGGGCAGCCGCGAAGCGGCGCCCACGGAGAACCTCCACATTCCCGTCAGCGCCGCGAAGCGGCGCAGGTGTCCATCGAATCACACAGCGGCTCGCACCATCGCCGCCGACATCAACGCCGCTCTCGGCGCTTGTGTGTTGCCCATCTTCATCAATCAGAACGAACACCCGCACCACTTCGAGGTGCGTTCTGATTCTCGGCCGCTGAACGGGGGCACCGCATTCGCGGCTACCCTCGACTCTCGACCACAGCCGCTCCGCGGCCAAAGAAAGGCTCATTCCGAACCAACATTCGCATCCTGATTCGCGACGATGTATAACGATCACCCCGTTCGGGCATGAGGGAGGGGCCGACCCCCATCCTGTTCGCGATGGGAGGCCGCGTGTTCGCGAAGACGCTGGATCAACACCTCTTCGGCGCGATGCACTGGCTGATCCATGTGTTCATCGGCATCGTGTGGCTCACGGACGACTCAGGCGCGCGGCGGATGGTCACGTACAAGGCGGACGTGCTGCTCGGGCCCGCCCGTGCCACCAAGTACACGTCGGCGACTAATCAAGTAGTCCGGGCGATCGTGGTGGGATTGGGCCTGACCCTGCTGGTGGTCATCCTGGCGACGCTGTACTGGTGTTTGTACTTCCTGTCGTTCGCCGTGCTGTTCATCTGGCGCGCGCTGGTTCAGCCAGCCGTGTTCCCGTTGAATGAGCACCGCCACTGGCCGACGGTCGTTGCGTGTGATCGCTGCGGTGCCTGCAGCACGCAGTTGGAGCCCGCACGCGCCCGGCAACCAGCGGACGCGGGCACGCTCATCGCTTGCCATCGCTGCGACGCACGATGAAGCCCCGACCGACTGACCGCACCGGACGCTGCGGCCCGGGTGGGCAAACTGCTTGCGATCGGCAGGACGCGCGTCGACGCGCGAGGCGTCATCGTCGCGTTCATCGCAGTTCCCGGAAGCGTGTGCTTCAGGTCGGCCTTCGCCTCGCTCGAAGAACGGGTTCGCTCGATGATTCTCGATGATGCTCGAGGATCGCCTGAAAGTTGACTTTCGAGGCCTCGGGAAGAGGCTGCTGGACTCTTCCGGTTCGGGGCGACATGACCATCGGTTTGTGGTCGTATGGGACGCCGCCCTCGCGCTGGGCTGCTGCCCCTGCTGCGCCGCGACCATCGGCGATCTTGGCGCGGACGTTGATGGGAACATCTCGTGCCCGCGCTGCGGCACCTCATGGCCCGGTGCGCGACTAGCGCGGCCCGCGCTCATCGAGGGTGAGTACCTCGCGCGGCTCAAGGAACTGCGCGAGCGCCTCCCACCCGCGCACGTCTACTCGCCCTGCCGCGAGTGCGGGTACGACACATCGAGCACGAAGGGCTTCTGCCCCGAGTGCGGCTTGCTCCCCGCGGGCCAGCCGCTGGACCCAGCACGCGTGCAATTAAGCCCCAAAGTGGCTGCGATCAACACCTTTGCCTTCAAAACGCCGCTGTGTGCAATGTGCCAGCGAGAGCTTCGCGGCATTGACCGTGTCTGTGAGTCCTGCGACTATGTGTCGAGGACTGTGCATGCGTGAGGGGCTTGCTTACAAACTCAAGTCCGCATTCGTATGAACTGTCGGAGTAACCACAGTGACCGACGATCAGCCGCGATCGCTCTGCTTTTCGACGCACGATAATGGCGTAGAGCGACTCTTTCTAGTGCATCGAGTGGCGTTCTCCGGCTGGTTCTCGCTTGGACCTGTGGTCGCATAGAGCGCCGAAGACATCGGCTCCAATCCAATACCTCCCGATCCCTGCCGCGCCTGCGGCACTGATCGAGGCGGCAGATTCGGCTGCGCCACATGCAACTCCAGAGCCTCCCGCACTCCGTCGCTTGGAGAAGACGGCGCAGTAACGCCCCACTGCGCACGCTGCGACACTCTCCTCCCCGGCCACGAACGCGTCTGCCCGCGCTGCGGCGTTGCGAATGGCACCTTCTATCGATAGGCATGCCGTGCGATGCCGAGTGCGTCTTGATCACGCGCTGCTACCGCCGCCGCCTCAGGCTCGCGAGCGCGAGTGCCCCAAGTCCGACCGCCGCGGTCGATGGCGCTGGCACGATCGTGTTCACGTGCGTGATGAGCTCGCGCAGCGTGATCTGCGTCGAGGTGATCGCCGACGCGACGGGCGTGTGGATGCCGACGTGGATGTGGCCGCCCGCGACGCAGCGAAAGGGATCATCGGGCGAAGCGTGCAGGTTCGCGTACCAAGCCGAGTGATAGCTCGTGAACTCGCTGACGAAGTTGCCGCCGAAGCTGTTGCTCGTGTCGATGAATGCCGAGACGCCCAGGTTCGCGGCGTTGACCGCGTCGCGGATGTTGGCCATCGGCAGCGAGCTGTTGCGGATGAAGTTGTTGGGCTCGTTGGCGATGGGCAGGTCGCTGGTCGGGCGCGTGGGCGCGAGGTAGTCTGGAGACCACTGGCTCAGAGGGAGCTTGCGAGCGCGGCTCTCAAGCTCCCAGTTGCTGCCGAAGCTGCCGCGGCTGAAGGTGATGATCGCGACGGGCTTGAGCTCATCAACAAGGCGCCAGAAATCGCTCGAGGCCCTTTGATAGTCAACCTGGAAGTCACCGGTGCCGCGCGGGTTCACATCGACGCCGCCGGGAAACTCCGGGAAGTACGAGTGGATGTCGTAGCCGCGCCCTTCCCAGTTGCCGCCCTGCCAACCGCTCGGGTTCTGGGCGATGTTCTGGCTGAAGGGCCGGATCATCTCGTTGGTCGGGGGCCAGTATCCGGTGATCATGATCTTGTTGGTCTGCCCCATGGCCGAAGCTCCAGAGACCAGCGCCAACGCTACAAGCCCGCAGCGCGAGGCACGAAGCACCGAGTGATTTTCCGTCGTACGCATCGGAAAGCTCCATCATCAGGCAGACAGGGCACACGCGGGGCACGCCCGCCGCGCCGAACTCAAACAGACTACACCACAGGCCCGGAAATGCCACTCGCTTCGCATCCGAATGCGGCAGGGCGATAATCGTTCGGAATTCGTCCGCCTGTTACTTTCAGTGGGGTGGCCCGCCGCTCGCTTCGAGCGAACGCAGGATCGACACGTACGAACGCATGATGGCTCCAGAGTCCAGGTGCAGCACCGCCC
>JBBQGR010000248.1:0-4536 GCA_038323185.1 Phycisphaerales bacterium
GGCCTCATCGTTGCAAGTCGGATTCTTCAAAGCGACTCCTCCGAGAAGGCATCAAACGACCAGAACTCCGCCGACTTCGCCCCCTCGGCCGAGTTGCTCGAAGCATCCGCAACCTCGACGGGCGCAATCACGTCAAGAATCTCTTCGCCCAGCGCGAAGTCCGCGAGCGTGAGGCCCGCGAGCGCGACCGGCGCCTGCACATCACCACTTCGAGCACCGTTTCCAGCACCGCTCGCCGCTAGCATCGATCGGCTCATGCCCGCCGGGCGCTGCGCGAGTACGGCCCCGAGCACCGCCGCCGCGAGCGCGAGCCCCGCTGCAAGACGCAGCGGCGACAACAGCCCAGACGAATCACGCCGCGGCGCACGCGCCATCGCAGCAGCTCGTGCCGCCTCGATCGAAATGCTCGCCGGCACCATCGCGGCATCGGCTCCGCGCATCGATGCGCGAGCTTCCAGCGACGCCGCCGCGACGCGAGCCTCAAGGCCCGGCGCAGCACCAGCGCGATCAGAGAGCCCAAGCCGATCAAGCGCCATCGAAAGCGCGAGCACATCGGCCTCAATCTCGACAGCGCTCATGTGTGTCTGGCAAAACTTGTAGTTGGTGTTGCTGCTGTTCATCTGTGTCTCCGATCCGCCCCGTCCGCCCCTCTCGCCTCTTTCGCCCTCACTCGATCCAGCGTTCGTTCCATTCAGGACCGCGCCTCCTTCATCCGTCCGGTGCCAGTCGTGCCAGCCGCAACAGTCGCAACCCTCTCGCCAGCCGCCGCGGCCTCCATCAGTTCCTTCAGCTTCCGCAGCGCACGGTGGTGTCTCGCCAGCAGCGTCCCCAGCGGCTCTTCAAGCAGGTCCGCGATCTGCTTGAACGAAAGCCCACCATGATGCCGAAGCTCGATGACTTCTCGATCCGCATCTGACAGGCTGAGCATCGCCGCCCGCAACTCATCCAGCGACTCGTGCTGCGACTCGTGTTGCCCGTTCGGTCCGCCATCGCGCGCCGCGTGCCGCTCCATGGCCTCCGGTTCGAGGGCCGCGGGTTTGGTCTTCGCACGCCGCGCCAGGTCCCGGAGCCGATTCATCGCGATTCGGAAGAGCCACGACTCGAACCGACCCTGCTCTACATAGAGGCCGCCGCCGATCTTCATCGCGACGGTCGCAAAGACGGATTGTGTGATCTCCTCGGCCATGTCCGCGTCCCTGCACCGACTCCGAGCCAGCGCGAAGACGCGGCGCGCGTAGCGAGCCACAAGCTCGCGCCACGACGCCTCATCCCCACGAGACGCCGCCTCCAGCAGCGGTGCCAGATCGTTCGGAACTTGCTCCATCCCGACGTCCTGCATCACCTCGAAGGCTCCATCCCTGCTAGCCCAACCCGGCACCTGCTGAACGCCGATCCACCGGAAGTATTGCAGCCAAGCAGCCCCGGCAACTCGCGCCCCGATAGAGACGTATGCTCACCGCCATGCTGGCCATCGCGTACACGGTTATCGCCACGCTTCCCGACCTCGCCACGCGCGATGAGTACGTCGCCTGGCTTGAGAACGGTCACGTGGACGCCGTCATCAAGGGCGGTGCCCTTTCCGCGGCAATCGTGATCGTCGACGAGCCCGCAACCCCCTTCCAAGTCGAAACCCGCTACACCTTCCAAACCAGGGACGCCTTCGATCAGTACGTCGCTCGCGTCGCACCGGCCCTCAGAGCCGACGGGCTGGAGCGATTCCCGCCTGGGAAGGGTGTCGGGATGGTGCGGCGGATCGGGCGAATCCTGTAAGATGGTTTCGAGTTCTCGCCCTTCCGGTAGGCTTGTAGTAGGGAGATTCCTCTGGCGTCCTTGCCCTTCCCCAGCGACGAGGTCCTTTTCGAGCAGCATCGCACCGGCGATGCCAACGCCATGCGCTCGCTCATCCAGCGCCACCAGCCCGAGCTTCTGCGGTTCCTGACGCGGCTCATGGGCGATCCCGCCGCGGCGGACGATGTCTTCCAGGAAGCTTTCCTCCAGGCGCATCTCTCGTCCGATACGTTCGACCCGACACGCAGATTTCGCCCATGGCTCTTCACGATTGCGGCGAACAAAGCGCGTGACCACCTTCGTAAGAAGGGGCGTCGACGGACCCTCGAACTCTCGGCCTCCGTGGACGGTAGTGACGACGGCAGTTCCGGATCTTTCGTGGACCTCATGGAGGTCAATGTCCCCGCACCCAGCGATGGGATGGAAGCGGCGGAGACCAGCGCGATGGTGCAGCGGGCTTTGGACCGCGTCCCGCCGCTGCTGCGAGAGATCCTTCTGCTGGCGTACTTCCAGCGTCTGAGCTATGTGCAGGTGTCGGATGAACTCGGGATTCCGTTGGGGACAGTCAAGTCGAGGCTTCACGCGGCGGTCGGATCCTTTGCCAAGCAGTGGAAGGAAGTTTCTCATCGAAGCGCGTGAGCCAATGGTATCGAGCGAGCGAAGTTGACAGCGTGGCAGGCACATCAGCCCCGGTTCTTAAAGGCGTGACGGAGCGAAGTGGCAAGCATGAGCGACGGACGTGACAACATCGATAGCGTGCCAAGCGATAATGGCATGAACGGCATGAACGGCATGAACGGCATGGACCGTGCCGCGGCCCGGACGGGCGACGCAAGCCGGGCCGACCACGCCCCGTGGCCCAATCAGCTCGCATCGGACGATCAGCACGCTGTCGACCGCCTCGCGGCACTCGGCTGGCGAAGTGCCGAAGTGGGCAACCAGAGCAACGCGAATGATTCTGGTCCGCACGCGGAAGTCGGGGCTCGAACGCATCGCATCGCCTCGCTCCTCGCGCTTCTGGATCAGGACTCTGCTCAAGCATTGAATCATAGAACCGACCTCTGCGAGCGAACGCTGGCGAGGATCAGCGCGGCTGGCACACAGCCCGCGCTCATGACCGACGCCGCGGCCTACACGCCCGAGGCCGAACTCTCCATCGATGATCAGGAAGCACTCGACGCGCTGATGCTCTCGGCCTTTAACAGCAGGCGCGTCCCATCTTCGCTGCGCGAGCGTGCCCAGCGCATCGAGGCGATGGCGGATCTTGTCTCGATGACGCCCGTTGCCAACGAAGTGCGCGCGGACCTTGTCGAGGCCACGGCCGCCGCGGTGGCTCGCACGCCGCGGGCGGCGCGCAGCGTCGAGCCCTCTGGCTGGCGCGGCGGCGGCTGGCGACTTGCAGATCTTGTCTCGGTCGCGGCGGTGCTCCTGATCGGTGCCTCGGTCCTCTGGCCCGTCGCCTCGAGCGTTCGGGCCCACTCGCTGAGAGCAAGCTGCGCTTCCAACCTCACGACCGTCGCTTCGGCGATCGGCGTCTACTCCAACGACTTCAGCGGCCATCTTCCCATGGCGACTGCGGGCTTCGGCGGCGGCACATGGTGGAACGTTGGCGATGGTCCTGGAAAGTCCAACTCCGCCAATCTCTTCACGCTCGCGCGAGAGCGCTACGCGACGCTGACCGATCTGGCCTGCGGCGGCAACGCCAACGCGGTCCGGGGGCGCTGCGGCGACGGCGCCAAGGACTGGGGCTCCATCGCCGAGGTTTCGTACAGCTATCAGATCCTTGATCGCGAGGCTGGCGAGAGCGCGACCTGGTCGCGGCAGCCCGACTCCATCATCCTCGCGGACCGATCGCCCGTCACGCTTCGCGCAGCGCGCGGCGAGCCAATCTACACGCTCGAGAACTCTCCCAATCACGACGGCCGCGGCCAGCGCGTGCTTCGCAACGATGGCTCGATGGTCTGGCTCAGCACGCCCGAATACAACGGCGACAACATCTGGCTTCCCGGACAGCTCGAAGCCCTCATCAGCAAGGCACGCGAGATGCAGCGCTCGGGCCTTGAGCGCGGCATCATCCACGGCAACGAACTGCCGGTCTCGGCGACCG
Source organism: Phycisphaerales bacterium (assembly GCA_038323185.1). Taxonomy (GTDB): domain Bacteria; phylum Planctomycetota; class Phycisphaerae; order Phycisphaerales; family UBA1924; genus JBBASU01. The sequence continues at coordinate 3,896 of JBBQGR010000248.1, forward strand.
ACACCTTCGTCGGACCGTGATCGCCAACGTATCGCTGCGATGAGTAGGACCAGCTCCACGGCCAGCTTCTTGTCTTTGCCGTCACTCTGAGCAAAGCGACAAAGACCAGCGCCCTGCACGGTGCAAGCTAGCGACCATCGCGCATGCCACGCGGCGATTGTCTCCTCATCCACATACCTCATTCAACTTCCCCCCTCCCTCTGCGTTCTGCATTCTCGGACGCTAATGCCCAGTGGCTAGAGCCCAGCGCCTGCTTCGCTCATGCGGCGTACTCCAGCAGCTCCGGCGGCAGGCTCTTGATGCCGCGGCGTGTGGCCTTGCCCACCGCGTACTTCAGTGATCGGCGCACGCGGTTTCGCACGCGGTCCGTGATTGGAACGTCGAGCTCTGCCATCATCTCGAGCGAGAAGCGCCACGCGTGGTACTCCTCTAGGCAGCGCGGCTTGTAGCGGTTGAAGCCGATGGCGTGGTGCCCGATCTCGTGCAGGAAGATCGCCATCGAGAGCGGGCTCTTGGGGCGCGGCGATTCGAGATGGCGAGTGACGGTTCCGTCCTTGTACGTGAGCTCCCATGCGACGCCCGACATTGTTGAGCGCCAGCGCCGGACCTTGACGTTGTATCGCGCGAGCATGAGGCGCACG
>JBBQGR010000249.1:0-4509 GCA_038323185.1 Phycisphaerales bacterium
GATCCCAAGCCCGGCCTTCTCGATCGCTGTCTTGATCGCGGAAACGATCGTCGCGTCGAACGGCTTGATCAGCAGCTGCGACGGCTCAGGCACCGAGATCGCCGCGATGCTCTTAAGGTCCGAAGTGCTGTCGTAGCACTCCACCTTGATGAACTCAACCAGCGCGGGCGAAGCACGCCCAGTCCGAACGCCGCGCAGCTCCCCCTTGAGGTACTGGAGGGATTTGTCCATCTGCTCTTCGGCCGTGAGAAGGATCGTGTCAGGGTCGTTCATGCTGCAAGTGTCTCCTCGCAAGGCCGAAAGGTCAACCCACTCCAAGGCAATCGCTCTGGGTACCACCCCACTCCGTGGCGTGTCTCTTCGAGATCGAAAGGCCTCCACTTTCGGAGCCCAGGTGTGGAGGAACGAAGCGACAAAACCCCCGGAAAGCACTACCCCCAGCAGCCCGGCGGGCCGCTGTGAGTAGTGCAAACACTTTGGGAGCCATCACCACCTTGGCAACTGCAACCATCGCCCCCCAGGCTGGTACACCTATCCGTGCGTAACCAAGGTTCCGATCCGCTCGCCCCGAACCACACGGGCGATGTTGCCGCTGGCTTTGAAGTCAAAGACCACCACGGGAATCTTGCGCTCGTTGCACATCGCCAGCGCCGCCAGGTCCATCACCTTCAGCCGCTGGTCGATGGCCTGAGTGAAGGTCAGCGTGTCGTACCGCTTGGCCGTTGGGTCCTTCTTCGGATCAGCGGTGTAAATCCCATCCACCTTCGTCGCCTTCAGCAGCACATCGCAATCAAGCTCGCTCGCCCGCAGCGCGGCACATGTATCGGTCGTAAAGAACGGATTGCCCGTCCCCGCCGCCAGAATCACCACGCGACCCTTCTCAAGGTGCCGGATCGCCCGTCCCCGGATGAAGGTTTCCGCCACGGCGCGCATCTCAATCGCCGACATCGCGCGGCACTCAACGCCCAGCGAGATCAGCTTCTCCCGCAGGGCAATCGCATTGATCACCGTCCCCAGCATCCCCATGTGGTCCGCCGTAGCCTGGTGGATCGCACCCGTCGCCGCCAGATCCGCCCCGCGGATGAAGTTCCCGCCCCCGACCACAACCGCCAACTGCCCCCCAGCCACCGCCGCGTCACGAACCTCGCCCGCAATATGCGAAAGTTCACCCGGATCGATCCCGAATCCCCCTGGCTTACAGAATGACTCGCCCGAAAGCTTGAGCAGGATGCGGCGGTGGTTCTTACCCCCACCCGCCCCGGTCGAGGAATCCTGATCAGGCGAAAGACGGGCCGATGAAGTGGTGGAGCGGCTAGACATGCGTGAGAGTTCCATGGTGCCCATCGGGCGCGAGATCAAGAACGGAATGGATCAAACTAGACCAATCTAGACCAATCTGGATCAATCTGGATCACGGAGCGTCAGAGAGCGTACGTGCATTGGCCGAACATGAACGGTCGAGTGCCAAGTCAAGTGCCAGAACGAGCCAGGCAATCACACGACCCGCCTCCAGGCCCGAAGGGCCGTAGAGATGTAGCCAGCGAAGCGAAACCTGTGGAAGCCAGTTCCCAGGGCCCAATTGCCCCGGCAGAGGCGAAAGAGCCAAACCATCCAATGAGCCAAAGTCCCGCCAAAGTCCCGCAACCCAAGCACGCACCAACGCAGCGGTACACTCATCCCAACCGCCCGAACCCGGGCCAGACGCGTGCAACCCAGACCCGCAACCCAGCGGCGTAGAACGAGGATCCAATGGCCGACGGATCGACACAACGCGCCTTGCACAACGTCGCAAGCGGAACCACCGCCCGCGCCTCGCGTGCCAGCGTCCTCCACTCCATCCTCGGCGTCGCGACCGCGACCACGCTCGGCGCTCTTGCAATCTCCCTCGTTGTCCATCTGCTCGGCGGCGTTCTCGCCGCGATCTTCGTCGTCGGTGCCAGCCCCAGCCGTGGCGATGGCGACGCTGCTCCAATCGAGATGGCCGTCATCAGCCAGAGCGAACTCACCCAGCTCCAAGACGCCGCCATGGGAATCGCGACGCCCAGCGTCACCGATGTCGCCATGCCCTCCGACGTTCCCGCCGCCACAGACTCCATCGCCGAAGGTGGCGACGCACTCGGCGGTGATCTCGGCGAGGTCGGCGCGCTCGCCGGCGGCGGCGACATCGCCGGAACCGGCGAGGGACTCGGCGGCGCAGGTGGCGGCGGCGGCGCCAGCTTCTTCGGCGTCGAGGTCCAGGGCAACCGCTTCGCCTACATCGTCGATGTCTCAGGGTCCATGGACGGACCACGCCTCGTAGGCCTGCGCGAGGAGCTCAACCAGTCCCTCTCGGGCCTCCTCGAAACATCCGAGTTCGTCATCATCCAGTTCAGCGACGACGCCAGAATCGTCGGCGAATCCAAGACCTGGCAAGAGGCCTCAAACGCCGTCAAACGCAGCATGAGAACGCAAGTCGGCCTCCTCGCCTCCACCGGCGGCACCAACCCCGTCCCCGGCTTTGAGGTCGTCTTCCAACTCCGCCCCCGCCCCGACGCCATCTACTTCATGACCGACGGCGACTTCGCCGACCAGAGCGCCGACGAGATCCTCAACCTCTGGTCCGGATCCAAGATCCCCGTCCACACCATCTGCTTCGGCAGCCGCGACGGCGAAGAACGAATGAAGCGCATTGCCAAGCAAACCCGCGGCTCATACACCTTCGTCAAAGGCCCCTGACCCACCTCGCCACACAAACCATCTCCAGCCCATGACCCGCCCGCACCACATCCCCGCTTCCCTCACACTGCTCGCAGGGTACGTGATCGCCATGGTAAGCACAGCCATGGCCGACGGAGTCGTCCTGCGCGACCGCGCCGAACCACCCCAAGGCGACATCGCCGCCGTCACCATCGAGGGTGTCCGCATCGGTCTCTCCACCACTGATGGCGGCCGCGTCATCGCCTGGGACCGCATCCTTCGCATCGAAGGCCCCCAAAGCCAGGACGCCCAACCATTCGCGCAGCTCGCCGAGCAAGCCTGGCGCGCCCGCATCCGCCTCGCACGTGGCGACGCCGTCGGAGCCGAGCCCCTGCTCGAAGAAGTCGCACGCGCGCTCGCCGGCCGCACCGGCCCCACCGCCGCCGGCGCCGCAATCGGCCTCGTGCGTTGCCGCGTTCAGCGCGGCGGGCCCGTCGGTGCCGTCCCCGCGCTCATCGACTTCTACCGCGCAGGCGGCTTCCGCGCCGGAGGCGAAGACCTCTCCGTCTGGTGGCTCGGCACTCCCGGCCTCACGCCCGCCGCGCCCCTCATGGATCCCATCACCGAGCTCTGCCCCGATGTCCCCCCGATCTTCGTGCGGCTGCCCGGCGTCCAAACACTCGCCCGAACCGAGCTCACACCCGAGTTACTCGCCCCGACCGACGACGCTCCTAACCCTCGCTGGATCGTCATGGCCAGGCTCTACCACGCCGCCGCCGCCTTCGAGTCCGCCGCCGCCGCCCAGCTCCCTGCAAGGCCCGGCGACGATGATCGCCCCGCAGCATGGGTCTGGGACATCGTCGCTTCGCGCGTCGCAGAGCCAGAGATCCGCACCCAAGCCCGAACACGCCTCCGCTCGAGCCTCAGCCTCCAGACCGCGCTCTGGCAGGAAGCCTGGACCCGCGCCGCCATCGGCCGCTCACTCCTCCTCGAAGAAGAGTCCGAGCAGCGATGGCTCGGCGTCGCAGAGCTCTTGAACCTCCCCGCGCGACTCGGCGGCGAGGCCCCTTACGTCGGCGGCATCGCCATGGCCGAGGCCGCCGTCGCCCTCGCCGCAATGGGCGACCCAAAGGGCGCACTCCGCGTCAAGGAAGACATGCTCCGCCGCTACCCGCAGCATCCCGCTCTCGAGTGGGACCCATTCGCCCGAATCGCCAGCGGTCCCGCACACACAGCCACGCTCCCAGCAACTTCACCCCCCTCCATCCCCTCACCCCCCTCACCAACTCCGCAAACCACAGCCCCGTCCGGAGGAACGCCTTGACCCACGCCGCGCTGATGAACGAACTCGCACACATGGCCCTCACGCCCCTCTCGCCCCTCACGCCCTTCGCGTTGACGCTCGCCCAGACCGCTCCCGCCGCCGCCGCACCTGCCGCGGCCAAGACCGCGCTGGACTACGTCGCCTCCGGTGGCCCCGTCGGCGCGGTGCTGATCCTGCTCAGCATCCTCGGCCTTGCGCTTGCCATCGTCCACATCGTGCAAGCCCGCCTCGCCGCGCTCGCCCCGCCCGATCTCGTGCAGCGCCTCGACCAAACCCTCAAGGCTGGCGACATCCCAGCCACGCTCGCCATCTGCGACGACAAGGAAAACGAGTGCTTCCTCACGCGCGTCATCGCCTCGGGCATCCGCCGCTGCTCCCGCTCGGCCCTGGGCTTCCTCGAAATCCGCTCCGCGCTCGAAGATGCCGGCGTTCGTGAGATCGAGCGCCTCTCACGCGTCACCGACGCCCTCGGCCTCATCGCCGCCGTCGGCCCCATGCTCGGCCTGCTC
>JBBQGR010000250.1:0-4490 GCA_038323185.1 Phycisphaerales bacterium
ATATCCCCGGATGTACGCTCGACGATCTGCATGGGCGGCCTCCTGCCACCACCATCATGCCACAACACCCAGCCTCGCGCAACCTGACACGCGCCAAACGCGCCCGAATATCAGAGGGGATTCGTATGACGGCCTGAGGCAGCACCGCTAACGAGCCATGATCGAAGCGCATGCAACGACCGCCGCGGCCTCGCTTCGCAGCGTGTGGGGTCCAACGCGTAGTCGCAATGCGCCCGCCGCGCCAAGTGCCTCGCGCTCCTCGTTCGAGAACCCGCCCTCGGGCCCAACCAGCAGGCAGCACGAATCAAACGCGGGCAGCGAGCCCACTGGTACGCCCGCTTCATCGGCCACGATCAGCGTTGAGGGCAGGCGCGACTCTGCGCCTTTGGTCAGCACATCGCGCAACTCGATTCGCTCGCCGAGTTCCATCAGGTGTGCGCGGCCACACTGCTTGAGGGACTCGATGATGGTGCGTGCGAGCCGTTCCAGCTTCCCCTCGCGCGGGTCGACGATCGTGCGTCTTGTGATCAGCGGCCTCCACGCCGCGCACCCAGCCTGCGAGAGGCCGTCGATCATCTCGGAGAGTCGGTCCCCCTTCGGCGAGGATGCCAGCACCACGACCCGGGGCGACGGCGGTGGCACAACCCGCACCTCCGATGCGTGCAGCGTCACGGTCCAGCCGTCGCGCGATTTGGTGATGGCCTCCAGCGTCGTGCTCGCGACGCGCCCGAGGCCGTCGCACACGATGGCCCCCTCCCCGACTTCCAGCCGCTTCACCCGGGCCAGATGATGGGCCTCGTCGCCGCCGAGCAGCAGCCGACCGGCGCCACGCTCCAGCGATCCGACAAGGTCCGGGAAGTAGATGATGTGGCGTGCCATGCTGGTTTCGAGGGCAATAGACGGAGGTCTGATCCTGGTTGGCCCGGACCCTGTAGAGTGGCGGGCGGGCAAGTCCGATGACGCCGGACGCGGAACGTGATCACCGACGGTATCGCCCCATTGCCTCGCACGACGTTCTCTCCTGAATCTGCGCTCCTGACATGGCCGACACTCCGACGACAACCCCGACCCAGCCCGCGCCGAGCACTCGGCCCGCTTCGCCCGAAGCAGTGGGTGTCGCGGACGCCGAGCGCGCCAAGGGTGCTGACTTTGCATCGCAAATTGACGCCCTGCTAGCGGATGTCAAGTCGGCCAACGAGGAACTCCAGTCGGCGGTGAGCGATGACCCGGCCTCGGCTATGGATGGTCGCGATGGCGCGAGCATCGAGGAACAGCTCGATCATCTTGTCGCGTCGCTGCCGACCCATCCCACGCTTGCCAACGGACCGGTGGATGTTATCGATCACACCGATCACACCGATCATGCCGATCATGCCGATCACGCCGATCACGTCGACCCGGTTGATCACGCCGCAGAAGCACTTGACAGCGATCTCGCCGCACCCAAGACCGCCCGCGCGGCCGGGACCCATGCCGAGTCGCTGTCGATGAAGACGCCGATCGTTGCGGACGACACCAACCACGAGACGTTCGACGCGGCGAAGGTCGCAAGTGGAAAAAACCCGGAGATGTCCGGCGCGCCGCTAAACGACATCGCATCGCAGGTATCCGATCTGTTGGCCTCGCTTCCGGGTGTGATTGGCGATCCCGAGCCAGAGCCGACCGCGCCCGAAGAAACAGTATCAACGCCCAGCACTCCCAACAACGGCGCCGCCCGCCCGTCTGCTTCCGAGGCGGATGAAGTGGCCGAGTACGGCACCGACGAATCGATCGATGAGCAGATCGCGATCCTCACAAGCTGCCTGATCCGCAGCGAATCTCCAACAACCGAGAAGCTCTCGGAGATGATCTCGCCGGATCCATCTCCCTCGGGCAGAGTCGCGAGCGGCGCGTCCGCGACATCGGCCGAGCCCACGCCTCATCAGATCTTGCGCTATGAGGACCCCGCAACCCCGCGCGACACGGCCGCGGCCGAAGCCGATTCGCTTCTCGCCGAGCAAGTTAAAGGGCCGCCAATCTCGGCACGATTGGCGGCGGCACTTGCGCCCGTCGGCGTCGCAGTCAGCAATGGGCTCGGTTCCGGGGCCGAGCTTCTTGCGGCCCCGCTTGCGAAGTATCCCGGACTGGCCAAAGGCTTGGGCTGGATCTCACTCAACACGATCTTCCTTGCCGGTTGTCTATGGGCATTTCTCATCTTCGTTCGTCTCCCCGCGATTGAGAACGTGAAGGCGAGCTCGTTCGACTTCAGCCACGGCACGCTTCCAGCACCAACGCCGGTCCACGCCGCGGCCCGTGGCGAGGGCGATGGGCACGGCGAGAGCGCAGATGGTCACGGCGAGAAGGCGGCCACCAAGGACGATGGCGGCCACGGCGCGAAGAAGACTCCTGCGAAGAAAGAGTCCACGAAGAAGGCCCCAAAGAAGAAAGAGCCCGCCAAGAAGGACGCGAAGCCTGCCAGCGGCGCGCACTGATCACGCGTCACTAGGTCAGTGGTCATGACCGGCGTGATGTCCGCCGTGAGATGCGTGAGATGCGTGTGGCGGCCGCGCTTTTCCGGCCTTCTTGCCTTCTTCCTTCGTGCACTTGTCGCAAGAGCCAAAGAGCACCAACTCATGCCCGTCGAGCGTGAAACCCTTGGGGGCCAGGTCGGCAAAGTCACCCGGGCAGCCCTCCACCTCGAAGACCCGCCCGCACGGGCGGCAGTAGAAGTGGTGGTGGTGTGCCTTTCCCGCAAGCTCGTACCGGGGTGACTCGCCGGGAATCTCCACTGGCTGCACCACGCCCGCCTCGGCCAGCAGCTTGAGCGTGCGATAGACCGTCGCCATGCCAAGCCCGGCAAGGCGCGACTGCGCCAGGATCAGGATTTCCTTGGGCGAGACCGGAGCGCCGGCGTCCTTGATCGCGTCTCGGATCGCGGTGCGCTGTCGAGTCTGTCGTTCGCTGTTCTGAGCCATGTGGCTGAGTGTACCCGTGTGCCGGGACCCGCCCGGCGACGCGCTAGACTCGTCGCCCCTCCGACAGGCGCGACTCCAATGTCTCCATCAAAGGCCAATGCCACGCATTCCACCACAGCCGGGCCAGCCGCCTCCAGCGCGACGGCGCTCGACCATGGCCGCCTCTCGACCGGGCGCCTGGCGGGCCTTTCGCTTCCCGCGGCGGTATGGATCCTCTCGTGGCCCATCCTCGCTGAGTCGCTGCTCAACTCGCTCGTGGGTCTGACCGACACCGTCCTCGCCGCGGGAATTGAGGACGGGGGAGCCGCGGCGGACGCAGTTGGCGGCGCTTCTTACGTCCTCTGGTTCATGGGGCTGATTGCGCAGGCCGTGGGTGTCGGTGCGACGGCGATCATCAGTCGCTCCGTCGGCGCGGGCCGAATCGCGGTGGCGAACGCAGCGGTGGGGCAGTCGATCTTGCTCGCGCTCGCCGGCGGCGTCGTGGTGGGCGCGATGGTTGCAATGGTTGCTGCGCCGGTGGCACGCCTGCTTGCGCTCACGCCCGAAGCGACCGAGGCCTTCGTGGTCTTCCTGCGCATCAACGCGATCGGCGTACCGCTCGGCGCTGTCCTCTTCGCGGGCATCGCCTCAGCACGCGGCGCGGGTGACTCGCTCCGCCCTCTGATCTCCATGCTGATCGTAAACGTGGTGAACATGGTCCTGAGCTACCTGCTCTCGGGCGTTGATCTCAAGGCCGCGCCGATTCGAGGCCAGGCCGCACGCACACTTCTCGAGAATCCGCTCGATCTCGACCTCGGCGTGCGAGGGATCGCCTGGGGAACGGTGGTGGCGTACGGCGTCGGCGCGATTGTGATGCTCGCCATCTTGCGCCGGGGAGTGGGGGGAGCAAAGGGGGCGCGCGGCGCGCCGGGATCACGCGGCGCCGCGGGCGGCGTGCGGCTGCGAGCACGCTGGTTGCGTTTTCACAAGACGACGATGCTCCGCCTCTGCCGCATCGGCATCCCGAACTTCTTTGAGATGCTCGGCATGTGGGCGGGCAACTTCCTCGTGATCATGATGGTGGGTTGGCTCGGGGGTGCCGCGGGCGGCACGCTTGGCTCTCACCTGATCGCGGTGCGATTGGAAGCGTTCAGCTATCTGCCCGGCTTTGCGTTCGGAACCGCCGCCGCGACGCTGGTGGGCCAGCACCTTGGGGCGGGAAACCAACGCAGCGCGACGCGTGCGGGCTGGCTCTGCGCGATGCTCGCGGTGGGGTTCATGGGCGCGATGGGAGTCGTCTTCATCACGATGCCGCGCGTGCTCACGGGGCTCCTCACGACGCAGCCAACGCACCTTGAGCTGGTGCCGCCGCTGCTGGTGATCGCCGGACTGGTGCAGATTCCCTTCGGCGTCTCGATCGTGCTGCGTTCGGCGCTGCGAGGGGCGGGCGACACACGCGGAGCGATGTGGATCACGTGGATCTGCACATACTTCGTGCGGCTGCCGCTGGCCTATGTGCTCAGCGGTGTGGATGTGCCGCTCCCGGGCGGGCGCGTC
>JBBQGR010000251.1:0-4488 GCA_038323185.1 Phycisphaerales bacterium
ACGTAGAGCTTCATCTGATACTTCCATCTTTGCCCGAGAAACCTGAATTTGATCCGGTGCTTGAACTCGGGCAGAGGAAGCGTCGGGAGGCCTGAGGACTCGACCGACATGGCCGGGCCAGAACAGAGCTACGAAGAAGTCTAGGCGCCCGCCACCACGCGGACCACGGCCCCGTCCACCAATCTGTTCGCGCCACCTAATCAGGGGGGGGTGGAGGGGTTGGTGAAGGGGGTGGTGGGGGTGGTGAAGTGGGTTGGAGGGGCGTTCGACCCTCTCTGGCGTCACCGCATCCTCAATGGCCGAAGAGCGATGCGCACTCACAGGACGCGGCGCGTCTGTTCACGCCCGGTCCACAAGTGCCTGCACGCGTGCCGCGATTGCGGCCGCGACTTGCGCGTCGTTCGCCGTCGCCGTCACGTGCCCGACCTTCCGCCCGGGGCGCGCCGACTTTCCGTAGATGTGAACGTGTGCATCCTTGATCGCCAGCAACTCCCGCACCTCCGGCACCGATCCGATCAGGTTCACCATCACGCTGTGCCCGCGCGCCTCGCACGAGCCCAGCGGCAGGCCTGCCACCGCCCGAAGATGATTCTCGAACTGGCTCGTCTGCGCCCCCTCGATCGTCCAGTGCCCGGTGTTGTGGACGCGCGGGGCCATCTCGTTGGCGAGCAGGCGTGATGCGGTGCCGTGTCCCGCCCCGAGATCAAAGAACTCAATTGCGAGCACGCCGACATACCCAAGGTGCTCCATGATCGCTCGCGCGTGCGCTTCTGCGAGGCGTTGCAACTCTGGCGCGACTCCGGGTGCGGGCGCAATCGTGGTGCGAAGGATTCCGCCCGAGTGGATGTTCGCTACCAGCGGATACGCGCCAAACTCGCCGCTGCGCCCACGCACCGCAACCAGCGAGAGCTCGCGCTCAAAGGCCACCATCGACTCAACCAGGCATCGCACGCTGGCCTCGCCCTGCTGCCGACCGTGTGACGTGATGCGATCCCAGTCGGCCTGAAGGTCCGTGTCCGACCTGATCACGCCCTGGCCCTTGCCGTCGTACCCCATGCTCCGCGTCTTGAGCACCGCCGGAAGTCTCACGTGCGAGAGCGCACCGTGCACCTCCGCAGCCGATGCCACCGGCGCGTACGCATGCACCCCAAGCCCGAGCCCGGAGAAGAGCGTCTTCTCGGACAGTCGGTCCTGCGCCGCGGCGAGCGCCACGGGTCCGGGGTAGACAGTGGTGAGCGACGAGAGTGCTTGAACGCACGACAGCGGCACATTCTCAAACTCAAGCGTCGCGGCGTCCAGGCCTTGCGCGAATCGTGCCAGCGCGGCCTCATCATCGAAGGAAGCACACACATGCTCGCCAAACGCTGCGGCACACGCCTCAGGATCGGGATCAAGAAAGCGCAGCGACAACCCCAGCGGCCCGCCCGCCAGCGCCAGCATCCGCCCAAGCTGTCCCGCGCCAAGCACGCCAATCTTCACGACAGTTGCCCCGGTTCGAGAAATGTTGAGCACGGCCACGACCGCCAAGCAAGCAGCGATCGTACCGAACCACACTAAGCCACGTCGCGCAGCGACGCCGCGAGCGCGAGTTTCAGTGCCTTCCTCTCGCCCGCTTGCTCTTGGTTCATCAGAGCGGCTCGCTTCCCCGCGTCTGCCCGTTTGTGCATTTCTCTCCCTGTTACCTAGTGCCCAGTGCCTTCCCTCCTTCTACTCTTCCGCATGCGGACGGCGGTCTTTACGATTCGCAATCGGCTGAACACACCCCCGACCGGGCTGGTGGCGTGGCTGGTGCGCTGCCTCCTGCTCGGGCTGCTGGCGATTGTCTCGGTGATGGCGATTGTCATCGCAATCCCGCTCGCGGTTCTCGCGCTCGCGGTTGGTGTGATTGTGTGGGTCGTGGGAAGCGTCCGCCGCGCGGTGCTTCGGGCACAGGCTCCCAACGGCGCGACAGACGGCCGCAAGAACGTGCGCGTGATCCAGCGCCGCGAGTCGGGTCCGGTCTAACTCGCCCGAGATTACACCTCACAAAAAGAGAACCGCCCGGACCTTTCGATCCGGGCGGGTTCAAGATCAGATTGTCCAACCGCGAAGCTGATTCCCCGAGGGTTCCAGCCAGCGGCGTGCCTTTACGCTCCGCGGCAATCGCCGCGACTGCTTAGCGGCGGTTGCGACGGCCAGCGACCAGACCGCCGAGGCCCAGGAGGGCAAGAGCGCCGGGGGCGGGGATGATGCGGAGCTCCCAGTTCACGAGGTCACCCACGTCAGCGCCAGCGTTGTCCGAGATCGTGAGCGTCCAAATCCCGTTGCTCGCACCGCCGTTGAAGGCCGCGAGAGCATCGAACGGAGCGTATGTGCCGTTGGGCAGGTTGAAATCAACCGGCGCGGGCGGGAAGGCCGCAGCCCCGTCGGCGAAGGTGTATTGGCCGTTCATGTCACTGCCGCCGCCCAGTCGATTTAACAGGCGGACGTTGGTCGCGCCGAAGCTCACGGTCGCAATGAGGTCGCCGGCCCAGGTGTGCTCGCGGTTACCGACGACGGTGCCCGTGCCGAAGTTCAGAACGACGACAACGCCCGTGATCGGGAAGTCGGTGTCGACCGAAGCGTCAATGGTCGAGACGAACACGCCCGGCCCGGCGGTGGAGGAGTCGGGAATCGCCCCGCCCGGGCCCGCGTACACGCCCGCGTTGGCGGCAGCGGCGAGACCAGCAACAACAAGCAAAGCAGCAATCTTCATTGTGAACTCCTCTTTCAACAGCCCCAGAACACCACTCTCTCCTCAGCTGCTCCACGACGGAGCGGCGAAGGCGGAACCCGCGGGACGCGCTGAGGCCAGCCGCCATCCCGGGGAACCAATTGCTCATCCTGCGTGTGAGAGTTTTGTCTCTCAATCTCCACCCGCAGACTCCAGCACTTTACACGGCCGTCTGATGGACGCAAGCGAAATCTTCGTCAAATCCGAAAAAACTAGCAACCTTCGGATAAAAACCCTAAGTCTCTCTCTCGGAGTTGCTTGCCTCCCGGGAGGTGCATCAATTCGGCCTCGCTCCTAACCCATCACTCATCCTGTCCACGCACATCTTTCGGCTGTGCGTTCAAGTCCGCGGTCTGCGGAATCACCGGGGCGGGGACCGCCTTCTCTGCCTTGGGCGCCGGGAGCCTGACGATCCCCGCGACCTGGTCGCGGATGAATCTCGCAAGGCCCGGCACGGTCTCTCCCTTGACGAAGTTCTGATCCACCTTGACCACCGCGCCATCGGGCGCGACCACGACGAACGCCGGGAATCGGCTGATGGCGTAGTCGGAGGCGACCTTGTCCGCATCGAAGAGCAGGCCGAAGTGGTAGGGCGACTTGCGGTACTCCTCCGCCGCAGACTCGCGAGACTTCTCACGGACCGCGAGCGTGAAGACCTTGGCGGTGCCATCGAGGTCCTTTGACAACTGCTCCAGTTCAGGCCGCGAGTCGCGGCAGGGCAGGCACCAGCTCCCCGAGAATTCGAGCACGACGTACCCGCCGCGCAGGGATTCCAGAGAGATGTCCGGCCCGCTCGCGGCGGGGAGCGTGAAGGCCGGCGCCATCGCGGGCGTAGTCGGCGCGGTGCGGGCCACCCGCGCGAGCGAGGTGCTGCCGCTCGAGATGGTCGCCTCGCTCGCGCTTCCCTCATCGCTGCGCTGATCACTCGGAACGTCGCTTGGCGAGGTCCTCATCTCAGGTGGCTGCGGCATCGCAACACCCAGACCACCATCCGGCAACACCAGATTGGATGGAACGTTCGGCGCGGGCGGCTTCGCGGCGGCACGCTCTTGCTTGAAGCCCTCGGGCACCGTGATGCGGACCAGCTCCGGCGTCAGTCGCGCGTCCGCGCCCTCGGTCCGAACCTCGTGGAGCTCCGTCACCGCGCGCCCTTCCATGATGCCCGTGATGATCCGCTCCACACGGCGCGGCAGCCCATCCTCAACACCAAACGCCCATCGAGCCTTCATCCCGCCCGGCAGCTCCACGAGCACGATGTCGCACTGGGTTCCAAAGACGTCCTCGCGCCCCTCGAGCGTGTGCTTTTTGGATGCCAGCTCGCGCTGGAAGGGCTTGGTCGTTGTAAAGTCGTCGAACTTCGCGCCGCTGGCGATGTTGAACGGCCGATCGCGTCGAGCCTCGCGCGTCGTCTTCTCGAAGGCCGTCTGCTTCGAGTGGTCAACGAACTCAACCGTGCTCCCGAGCCACGCGACATCAAACTGCAAGCGCTCCATGCTCCCCGGCTCCATGCCCGAGCCATTGCTCCGAACGCGCCAGCCCGGAATCACGCCCGAGCCCGGCGACCGAGCCATCTGCACCTCGCTCTGGAGGTTTGGCAGCGTCTGCGCGAGCGAGTCACCCTCGGCGTAGGTCCGCATCATGTACGAGATTGACTGGGCCTCACGGATCGTCGCGATAGCGCGATTGAAGAGCGCCTTGCTCGCCTGCTCATCGGCGCTGGAAGTGGCCGCGCGGGG
>JBBQGR010000252.1:0-4484 GCA_038323185.1 Phycisphaerales bacterium
GTGGCGGAAAGGCCGTTGTAGTAAGGCGACTGCCACGGCGAGGACGCCACGGGCGAAATCTCGATCTCCGGGCATCCGCCAGTGTTCTCGCCGACGTGGACCGCACCCTCCCAGAGCGCGGCGGTCGTTGCGCTGGTGTTCTCGGCGTTGATGATGAGTTGCCCGGCAAGGCCCGCGTCGTTGTGGATCCAGACCTGACCACGCGTGTTCAGCGTGGGACCGTACGAGTTGGTTGGACCGCAGACAGGCCACCAGGGGTTGCGAGGCGTCTCACGCGCAGAAACGGTGTCGAGATTGAGGTAGTTCCAGAACCAGTCGCACTGCTGACAGTCACTGGTTGTCACCGGAGCGCAGTCGCAAGCGCGGGGATCGGGTTCGGCAAGCGGATTCGGGTCATCGCGAAACGCATCCTCGTTACCCAGCGTTCCTCCGATGTGAATCACCTTGCTCGCGGGGAATGATGTGACGTGGATGTCTCCGAACATGTCGCCATCCACGATCGCCTGCGTCCAGTCCTTCATGCGAACTGTCGCCAACTGCCTCATGCAGCCAACGTTGAAGTAGTCGATCTGTGCGAAGGCAGCCGAAGGATCACTCGCGACGATGTCTCCCGACCAGATCGTGCCATTCGCGAACGAGTCGATCCGGAGAACTTCAATCAGCGGTGCCTCGATTGCCGGTGGGTACTTGGTGCATGAGCTGGCACCGGAGTGCATCGCTTCGAGATTGACCTCTCCAATAGAGATGGCAGCATGGATCACCGCGTCCAGGGGTTCGGCGAACTCGCTCCACTGTGCGGGTGGAGTCGGGAGCGTCCGCTGCCAGCCAAGAATCGCGCTTGAAAGACCGGCTGGCAGATCCACGTATGGGGTCGCGCTCGCCTCCAGCGGCTGGAAGCCGACGGTGATCGACTCAATGTGCCCATCGGCATAGCCCGGCGGCACTGGGTTTGGCGTCGTTGCTCCACCAATCGCGACCACCGCACCGCGCAGGCCGCGCCCGATCTCGATCTCACGGAGGAAGGTCTGCGCGAGGATCGTTGAGTTTTCGACCATCAGGTCCACGTTGATCGGTGCGTAGCAGATGCCATCCACGAAGACGCCGTAGCGCGAGAGTGAGACGCCGACATCACTCGAACGGGTCAAGTTTCCGACACGGACACTACCACGAAGGTCACCGCCAACATCCAGCCTTGAGAAGGCCCCGTCGTTGCCCGGGCTGAGATACCCGAAGGTGGAAGGATCGTCGATCATCTCCTGATTGGAGACGATCGTCGCGTTCACGTCGGCATCAACGAGGTCGCCCGTGCTGGCGTTGATAGTCCTGATCTCGCCGATCCCATCACCGGCGACGATGCGCACGGCAGTGGCGGTGCCGCTGTTGATCGGGCCGGTGGTGTAGATCGCGCGGATGAGGCCAGTCTCGGCGAGGATGTCGCCCTTGATGCCTTCGGCCTGAGTGCTCGGGCCGACGATGATGGTGCCAATGGTGCCGTTGGTGGTTGCGGGC
Source organism: Phycisphaerales bacterium (assembly GCA_038323185.1). Taxonomy (GTDB): domain Bacteria; phylum Planctomycetota; class Phycisphaerae; order Phycisphaerales; family UBA1924; genus JBBASU01. The sequence goes on from JBBQGR010000252.1 coordinate 1,510, forward strand.
TCGGCTTTGATGGTGCCGCGGATGCCGTTGCCAGCGGAGATGTAGGCGATGGAATCCCGCGTGCCCGTCTCGCCTTCGGACTGAAATGGCGCGATGGCCGTGATGTTGGCGTAGATGATGCCCGGATTTGGGACGACTGGATCGGCACCTACCTGCAACCTCTGCACCTGCCCGACGACGATCGAGCCGCGGACGTCGCCACTGACGAACCCGGCGAGGCGGGTCTTCTCGCGGAGCGCGACGTCCGTGACTTCGATGCCGTCGCTGGAGTCGATGCCGAAGTTGCGGAGGGCGGAAGTAGTGATTTGGTTGAGCACCCCAGGCCATCCCCCATCGGACGGGGGGCGGAGGAGGATTCGGACTTCGCCGTTCCCTGAGAGAGTGCCCGAGACCGTGATCTTCCCGAGATCATCATTCGGAAGCAGCGTGACCGGATCGGGAGTTGGATCCCAGAAACGCACGAGTCGAGTCGTCGAGACTGTGCCGAGCGGCACCGTGACGTCTTCACCGGAGTTGACCGGCGCCTGCGCCACTCCATCAATGGTCCAACTGATCTGCTGTGCCGACGACAGAGACGCGACCGCACCGAGGGCCGTGCCTGCCAGAACCAGAAGCCGACGCGTGTTCATGGAACCCTCCTTTCGCCCGTCTACGACCTACTGAGAGGAAGATACCACAAAGTCCGAGAATCACGCAAGGAGAAACTGACGGAATCGTTGCGATTCTAAACCCCAGGTAATAGGTAGAAAGACTAGGAAAATCTCCTCCGGGCTGGTCAAGAGCGTCTATGAGCGTGGTTTCACCAGCAGAACTCCAGTGGCTGCCCTCAAACACCCTACCGATCGGATAAACACCTGCGAAAAGGTTGATCCCCTCGGTCCACTCGCTCGTCCCGCCAGCAACATCGAACAGCCCGCACGGGCTTTGGACGTTTGCGTAGGCACCCAGCGGGATGTTGAAGGGGTTGGCACCGGGGAAGATGGTGCTGTCCCAGCCGCCGTTGGCTTGGGCGGGGACGCCGTTTGGGTTTGGGCCCCAGGGGCCGCTGGGATTGACCAGTGTTCCAGCGGGTCCGTAGCGCAGGCGTGTGTCGGTGCCGTTGGGCTGCATCCACCAGCCGCCGAGCGAGCCGTCGGGGTTGGCTTTGTTCGGATCGTAATGCGCCGCCTTGGTCCACTCGTCGAGGCTCGGGATCCAGTATCGAGCCCCGGGGCTGCGCGTGGCCTGGTCGGTGAAAAATGTGCCCTGGTATCCGAACGTGCTCACGTCGTATGCACCGTCCAGGAACGCGCTACGGGCCGTGGATTTGTCGTTGTGGAGCCAGTTGCAATACATCGCCGCCATGCGCCAGGAGATGTTCCCCACGGGAATCATTTCGCGGCCTGCGGGTACGGACCAGCGACGGCCGCCGGGCGTGTTCGGCGTAGCGCCCACCGCGCCCCAGGCGTTGGGCGGGATCAGGTGCGGAAGCCTGTCATTCGTGGGCCGGTCGTACGCGGCATTGAAGAACTCGACCCACTGCGACGTGGTGACCTCGAATCTGCCAATGCGGTACTCGTACCCGACCGAACCACGCCCGATCATTCGTTGATCGCCATCAGGCCCGATGCCCGTGCCGTCCCAAGCGGCGTTGCCCGGTGCGCCGATGGTGACGAAGTCGATGCCGGAGGGGTCGGGCTGGGCTTGGGCGGGGGTAAACGTGGAGAGGAGCGCGGCGGCGATGGCCACTGCGATGGAGACGGGCGCGGCGGGTCGTTTGCGTGGGATTGGGTGTGAGGGCAAGACCGGCGGGGACCGCCGGGCCACCCAAGGCAGGGCTACTCGAGTCGGGGCGTAATGATCGCGCTGGAGTTGGTCCTTCATGCCTCAAAGATGACACAGATTCGCCAGAGTGCCATGAATCGGACTCCTTCCGAGCCGACGGCGCAAGCCGATGGACACCTTCGTCTCACGAAACCACCGTCGGTTTGCGCCGTCGGCTCGGTAAGAGCAGATCGGCTCGGAAGATCATTCTGAACGCATCAGCGGGAAGAGGACGACGTCGCGGATGGTGCGTTGGTTGGTCAAGATCATGGCGAGGCGGTCGATGCCCAGGCCCATGCCGCCGGCGGGGGGCATGCCGACCTTGAGAGCGCGCAGGAAGTCGTGGTCCATGGTGCGGTAGGTCTGCTCTTCAGCGGTCTTGTCTGAGTCAAGGCCCTTGAGCTGCTCCTTGAACTTGGCTTCCTGGATGTCGGGGTCGTTGAGCTCGGTGTAGTGGGGGGCGATTTCCATGCCGGCGATGAAGAGGTCGGCGCGATCAGCGAGGAGCGGGTTGTCGCGCTTGGGGCGTGTGAGGGGGCTGATGGCGGCGGGATAGTCGGTGATGAAGGTCGGGATGTTGTGATCGAGCCGGGCTTCGCCGCCGCGTTCCTTGTCTTCGAAGAGCTCGTTGACCACCAGCATCGGGTCCATCGCGGCGATCTGCGGCGCGAGGTCCTTTGAGCGCAGCTTGGTGAGCGTCTCGCGAGCGCGGGTGGTGTCGGACATCGCAAAGCTCCACGCTTCTTCGAAGAGGCTGGCGTAGGTGCGGCGTGCGAAGGGCTTGGTGTAGTTGATCGATAGGTCGCCGAAGGGGAGGATGACGTCCGACGCTTCGTGCGATCCTGCCTCGCGTGTCGCGCCGTGCACCATCGCGGCGCAGGCGCGGATCATGCTCTCGGTCAGCTCCATCACCGTCTCGACATCGCCGAAAGCGCAGTACGCCTCGAGCATCGTGAACTCGGGGTTGTGCTGCTTGTCGAGCCCTTCGTTGCGGAAGTTGCGGTTGATCTCGAAGACCTTGGGCATGCCGCCGACGAGGAGGCGCTTGAGGTAGAGCTCGGGTGCGATGCGCATGTAGAGGTTCATGTCCAGTGCGTTAATCTTCGTGATAAATGGCCTGGCCGCGGCTCCGCCCGCGAGAGATTGAAGCATCGGCGTCTCGACTTCGAGAT
>JBBQGR010000253.1:0-4482 GCA_038323185.1 Phycisphaerales bacterium
GTCACCCATCTTTGGCGTGCTCGACTGGCTTATTGGACTGGCGTGACTGGCTGGCTCACTTGGCTGGCTTACTTGGCCTTGCCAAAGAGCTCGCCCACCTTCCCCCAGTTCACAACGTTCCACCACGCCGCGAGATAGTCCGGGCGGCGGTTCTGGTACTTCAGGTAGTAAGCGTGCTCCCAGACGTCGCATCCCAGGATCGGCTGCCCCTCGCAACCCGCGATCGCCTTGCCCATGACGGGGTTGTCTTGGTTGGCCGTGGACACGATCTCAAGCTTGCCGCCATTGACGACGAGCCAAGCCCAGCCGGAGCCGAATCTGCCGGTGCCCGCCGCAGCGAACTTCTCCTTGAAGGCCGCGAACGAGCCGAAGGTCGCGGTGATCGCCGCACCAACCGCGCCGGTTGCCTCGCCGCCACCACCCTGCCCGGGAGCGGCCATCAGCGTCCAGAACATGGAGTGATTCACATGCCCGCCGACGTTGTTGCGGACCGGACCGCGCTTGTCGTCGGGAACTTCGGACAACCGCTTGATGATCTCAACCGGATCAAGGTCCGCGAAGGCGTGGCCCTCCAAGGCCTTGTTCCCGTTCGTGACGTACGCGGCGTGGTGCTTTCCGTGATGGATCTGCATCGTCTGCGCATCCACATGGGGCTCAAGCGCTTCGGCGGCATACGGAAGTGCAGGCAGTGTCATCGGCATGGATACTTCTCCTGTCAGACTTGGGGGAATTCGTTGAACTTCTCGGACTCGACCAGACTGTTTCGCCGTCGCGTCCCAGCCATATCGGCCTTTGTTCGGAGTATAGGTCCGATTCGTCGCGCCAGCCAGACAGGAAGAATGTGTAAAGCGTGTTGAAAACTACCCATCGACCTTGGCAAGCGGGCGAGCATCGAGTAGATTGTTGGCGGAGGCGAACGACGTGCCCGGCCAGCCTGATCCTCTGCATTCGGCGCGGCGCCCATCTAGGGCTGGGGGGGTGTGTGTGACTCGTCCTTGGATCTTTGAAGAGCCGCCCCAGCGGCTGCGGAAGTTGTGCGGAATGATCTGCTCTGGTTGGAATCATTCTATCTTGGGTTGAATCGGTGCAGGATCGGAACTCAAAGACTGTTCAACCGTATGAAATTGTCCTAATCGTTTGGTAAGAGGTGCGGCGTTGGTGGCTTTTTGGTACCGTGGGCCGAGGTGGGGGTCAAAAAGTGGCTTCCCTTTCTCCCCGGTGAGTTGGCGAGAGACCTTGGCGGCCAAGGGACCCAGTGATCGTGTTCAAGTTTGACGAAGTGATCGTGAGAGGGTGCGGTTAGTGATTGAGTGTGCGTGATCGTAGTTTGTACGGTTTTGTTGTGAACGAGAGCCGCGTTGGAAACGCGTCTCTCGATGCGGGTTGTGTGAGATCTCGCTAGCGGGCGGGAAACAGAACCCGGATACGGCCACAACGTACAAGTGTCGGTACACGCGGGTGTGTGACGGTTTCATCCCGGGCTGAGCGGCATCCAAGTATGATGGCTCTTAGTCCCGGTGTGTGCGGTGCCAGGCTGGCACAAGGATGAGTGCAGGAATGAGGCAGCTTATGACCAAACGAGCCCCGAGCCCGATCGAGCAGGTCCGCCGGCGCAGCCGGGTGGGCCTCGGTTCGGAAACGACCGAGACCACGCCCACCAAGGCGTCGCGTAGCGGCATTCGTCGTCGGCTCTCCGCCGAGGACGAGAAGCTCCTCACCCAGATCATGAGCGGTGAGCAGGACTTCATCGACTCCCCCGCCTTCACGGAGGAGGACGCCTCGCGCAAGATCTACGACGACGCGCCAGAGATCCCCAAGCCCGACACTACCTGGTACCACCCCGTGATGGACGATCTGTCCAGCACGCGGACGCGCACCGTCAAAAGCGCCCAGCAGGTCATCCTGACCGGCGCCCAGGAGAAGGTTCTCTTCCACCAGTTCAACTACGCCCGCTTCCGCATCAACCAGGTCCAGAAGGACATCTGGGCGAGCACCACGCGGACCCCCACGCCCGATCAGAGCGAGGAGATCCTGCGCTGGCACCGCATCGCCGACCGAATCCGCGAGCAGATCGCCGAGACCAACCTCGCGCTCGTGCTCGCGATGGCAAAGCGCACGCGCATGAGCGAGGTGGACTTTGCCGACCTCGTGAGCGAGGGGAACATGGCCCTGCTCCGCGCCGTCGATAAGTTCGACGCCGGCCGCGGGTACAAGTTCAGCACCTACGCCTGCCGCGCCATCCTCAAGGCCTTCAGCCGCCAGGGCATGAAGCTCAGCAAGTATCGCCAGCGCTTCCCAACGGACTTTGATCCCAAGCTCGAGCGCAGCAACTTCCTCGAGGTCAAGCGCTCGACCTTCGAGAAGGACGCGGCGGAAGAGGTCAAGCGCATCGTCATCGAGAACCGCGCCGACCTCTCCGATGTCGAACGCACCGTCATCGAGCACCGCTTCGGGCTCGAGGCTGGCGAGATCGAGAAGCCCATGACCCTGGAGCAAGTCGGCCAGATCATCGGCGTCACCAAGGAGCGCGTGCGCCAGATCCAGAACAAGGCCATGGAAAAGATCCGCCTCCAGCTCGAGGCCAGCTTCCTGGGCAACCGCGAGGCTCTCGAGCAGAAGGAAGCGATGGAGGCCAGCGAGGCCGCCGCCGCCGCCGAGCAGAAGGCCAAGGCTCAGAAGTTCTTCACCGACCTCTCGATGGCGATGAACAACTAAGCACGCAGCACATCGAACCCCTCAAGGCCCGGTCACACGACCGGGCCTTTTTCATTGACCAGCGCCCTCTTGAGTGAAGCGTCGGTCCCCGACGCTCCTCGCCAACCAAAGCCGCCAGCCCCTCAAACAAGCGAAGCCCCCGCCGCCGCGCCCGTCACGAGCACCTCCGGCGCATACCCGTGCCGCGCCATGAACTCGCGCACGATCCGCTCACTCACGCGCCCAACGCCACCCGGCCACACCATCGCCACCGCGCACCCACCAAATCCCGCGCCCGTCAGTCGCGCGCCGTAGCACCCCGGCCCACGCATCGCGCTCGCCACCACCGTGTCGAGCTCCTCGCAACTCACGCCCTCATCAAAGACCAGCGACCTGCCCGACTCGCCAATCAGCTCGCCCAGCCGCCGCACATCGCCCCGCTCCATCGCGACCACCGCCTCCGAGACACGCGCCGCCTCCGTGATGCTGTGGCGCGTCAACAGCCGCTCGGCGCTCGTCAGCTCCGGCACGTCCCACATCAGGGCGCGGCACAACTGCTTCACACCCAGCTTCATCGCCGCAGATCGCGCCATCTCAACACGATCCGCGTACCCACCCTCAGCCAGCCGATGCCGCACACGCGTGTTGATCACCACCACCCGCGCCGACTTATTCGACACCATCGGTACATGCCGGACTCTCTCCGCCAACACCGGCGCGAACCCCTCCACCACATCGCAGTCAATCAGCATCGCGTACCCCGCTCGCGCGCCCGCAACCACCAACTGATCCATGATCCCGCAGGGCACACCCGCAAACTCGTGCTCAGCACGCCGCCCCGCCGCCGCAGCCGCCAGAGGGTCCCACGCGCCACCTTCCATCTCCACCCACGCGCGCAGCGCGGCCACCTCAATCGCCGCCGAGCTCGACATCCCCGCCCCAACCGGCACATCGCTGGAGATCACCATGTCGAGCCCGACGGCAGCACGCTCGCCAACGCCACCCTCGCTCCGCATCATCGCCCAGAGCGAGCCAAGCACATAGCTCGCCCACGAGCCGCGCTCGACTCCCGCATGCGCCATCGCCCCCGCCGCCGTCAACGCGGCGAGCGCGCCCGCGTCAAACTCAACCCGAGCCTCGCCCCCAGGCGCATCAGTCGCGATGATCCGCACCCGCGCCGTGCCCCCCGGCGACATCGCCGCAACGCAGTCGCGATCAATGGCCATGGGCAGCACGCTCCCGCCCCGATAGTCGATGTGCTCGCCGATCAGGTTGACGCGCCCCGGCGCTCGCGCAACCACCCGCGCCGGCACCCCGAACACGCGCTCAAACGCCCCCACCGCCCGCACTCGCGCAGGCACTTCGGGCACGCCCGCTATGGTGGCGTTCCGCACCCGCGTTCTGCTTCGCCGTCCGCTCATTGGCTCCTCGCCAGCACGCCCGCGGAATGCACCCCATGGCCAATCAGTCGCCAGCACCGGAACGCCACGCCGCGTGCCGCGTCCTACGCTAGCGGCCTCCACGGGCGTCTTCCGAAGCCGCCCCGCGTCGCCTCGAAACCTCCGCCGCCTTCGCCAGCCCGGACTACCGGCTCCCGCCGATCGGACGATTCTCCGACTGGCACCGCCTCGAACCCGACGAAAGGACCCACGATGCACGTCTCTCCTCTCTCCGCCCGCCGCTGCCTCAGCGCCCTCACGCTGCTTGCCTTCGTTGGCCTCAGCACAACCGCCCTCGCACAGGGTGGCGCTCCCGCGGCCCAGCCTACCCCCCCCCCCCCCCCCCCCC
>JBBQGR010000254.1:0-4466 GCA_038323185.1 Phycisphaerales bacterium
GCCGTCGGCGCCCTCGTGCTCGCCGGCATCTTTGACTTCCTCGATGGAGGTGCGGCCCGCCTGCTGCGAGCATCGAGCCAGTTCGGTGCGGTGCTCGATTCGCTCTCGGACTTTCTCTCCTTCGGCGTCGCGCCCGCGCTGATCCTGCACCAGTGGATGCTCGAGAAGCAGGGCGCACTCGGCCTCGCGGCGGTCATGACGCACGCGCTCTGCGCCAGCCTCCGCCTCGCGCGCTTCACCGCCGCCGCATCGCCCAAGGATCCCTCAAAGGAAAAGGCCAGCTCGCCGAGCATGTTCTTTGTTGGAATGCCCACGCCAGCCGCGGCGCTGGCGGTGCTCATCCCCGTCATGCTCAGCCAGTCCGACACGGCTCGTTACACGCCGCCAGCATGGGCCGTCACGAGCTTCACGTTCCTGATCGGATTCATGATGATCAGCCGCGTGCCCATGTTCTCGCTCAAGCGGGTGCGCGTCAGCCGCCAGGCCCTCGCCCCGATCATGGTCGGCGTGGGCCTGCTCGTCGTCGCGTTCGCGAGCGACGCGTGGCTCACGCTTTCCTGCATGGCCGCGCTGTACTTGCTCTCGGCGCCGCTGGCGTGGTACATCAAGCGACGCCAACGCGCCACCAGCGAAGAGGTTCGGATCGCTTTCTCATCGCCCACCGAAGTTGTGCCGTAACCGGCAATCTGCGTGAGACAACGAAAAAAAGCGGGCCCGGTCAATCTCGACCGGGCCCGGTTCAGTTTAAGCACTGCATCGAAGTACTGCACACGAGGCGGCGGCCCGGCTCAGGCGCGGCGGCGGCGGACCGCGACCAGGCCAGCGATCCCGGCAAGGGCCAGGCTGCCGGGTGTGGGAACAACGTTGGCGCGGCCCGGCGTGAGGAAGTCGAATCCGACGGGCAGGGTCGTGAGGCCACCACCCTGCACCGTGATCTCGTTCTGGTCAGCGAAGTAGGCCTCGCCGGGGACGATCTGGTTGACGTCAAAGACGTACCAGAGGCCGTTGGTGCCGCGGACGAGCGCGTCACCGGAGTAGGTTCCGCCAATAACATCGGGCGTCACGCCGAAGTCGAAGAAGCCCAGACCGCCGGCGTAGGCAAAGTCGCCGCCGGTGTCGTCGCTGAAGCCGATGCCGTCGAGCAGGCTCGCCCAGGGCGTGGAGTCCAGGACGCCATCGTTGTTGGTGTCAAGGTCGGCGTTGAGCGCGCCGGTGAAGCCCGAGACGAGCAGGTACGTGTTCGTTCCGTTCTCGATGTCTGGGATGAAGTCCTGCGTGCGGAGGGTCGTGCCAGAGCTGGGACCCTGGACGCCCGCGGTCAGGCCGTCGGCATCCAGAACCGCGCTGGTGTCGCGATGAAGGAAGAGGCCGTTGGAACCAAGCGAGAAGCCCGACAGCGAGATCGCCTGATCTACCACGCCCGAAGCCGCGCCATCACCCTCAATGATCAGAAGCGTCAGCCCCGTGAGGTCTAGCCCGGCGGTGCCGCTGAGCTCGATGAACGCCGGCCCCGGGTCGGTGCCCGGGGGGTTGAGGCCTATCTCGCTGAGGCGAACCTGGGCAGACGCAACCCCAGCAACCGCGCCAACGGCCGCAACGGCGGTAAAAGAACGAATCATGTCTCGACTCTCCCGGGCCCTTCCAGGCCCAATGTCTTGGTACACACCCGCCGCAACAACGCGGTTGAGTGGGGGTAAGAATAGAGGCCAGCGTCGGAAAGGCTCGTCCAACCACGCAAAGATTGCGCGAAGATCCCTCTGCGTCTAGTGGCCTAACGCTATTCACAGCAATGGTTAACGTCAGATTCTACTGGGGTCAGAGGTCCTGTGCCCTCGCCACTCTAAGCGTGCCCCGTCGAGTCGCTTCGAAGTGCCCGGGTCCAAGTCGGGCGGCGACTTCCGCCCCGTCACGGCACCCAACGCTGCGCAATCGGCCAGCGCCGGCCCGAGCCGAAGGCGACCGATGTCACCTTCAGTCCGACCGCCGCCTGAGCCCGCTTGAACTCGGATCGGTCGATGAGTCGGAGGATGCGCGACACCATGGCAGGCTCGAACCCAGTCTCCGCAACGATCGCTGCCGCGCTCATGCGCCGCTCGATGTAGGCCTCGATGATCCGATCCAGCACCTCATACGGCGGCAGGCTGTCCTGATCCGTGTGGTTCGGACGCAGCTCTGCCGACGGGGGCTTTTCGAGCGTGGAAGCGGGGATGGGGGCCGAGGCGAAGCCGAGCTTGGCGTGGTTCGTATTGATCCAGCGCGAGAGCACATACACCAGCTGCTTGCTGACATCCGAGAGGACCGCGAGCCCGCCGTTCATGTCGCCATAGAGCGTGCAGTAGCCGACGGCCAGCTCACTCTTGTTGCCGGTGGTGAGAACGAGTGCGCCAGTGCGATTCGAGAGGGTCATCAGCGTCGTGCCGCGCAAACGTGACTGGAGATTCTCCTCGGTCACGTCCGGCAGCACCGCTCCGAGCGTGCTGAAGCCCGCCGCGCCAAGTGCAGGATCCAGCACGCTTCGAAATCCATCCATCGGTCCCGCGATCGAGATCGTGAGGCACGCGAGTCCCAGGCGCGCAGCAAGGTCCCGCGCGTCCGTGACCGAGTGCTCGGAGGAGTACGGCCCCGGCATCGCAACGCCCGTCACGTTGGCCGCGCCCAGCGCCGCTGCGGCGAGCACCGCCGTCAGCGCCGAATCGATGCCCCCCGAGAGTCCGATGAGCACCTTCGAGAAGCCGTTCTTGACAACGTAGTCGCGGATTCCGGTCGTCAGTGCGCGATAGACCAGCGCGACTTCTTCGGGCTCTTGCTCACGCGAACCGCCCACCCCATCCACCCCATCCGCACCGCTCACGCCCCCCACGCCCACGTCCGCGATCAGCATCGCGCCCGAGAAGCGTGGCGTGCTCGCCGCAAGGCTTCCGTCCGCGGCGTAGACATACGCGTGCCCATCAAACACCAGCTCATCATTACCACCAAGCTGATTTACCGACGCCACGACGATCCTGTGCCGCCGCGCATGGGCCGCGAGGATGTCGCGATGGCGCCGCCCCTTCCCCATCACAAACGGACTCGCTGAAGGGCTGACGAGCACCCGCGCCCCCGCCGCCACGAGCTCGGCCACCGGGTCGGGCGCTCCGCGATATCGCGACGCAAAGCCCGCGTCCTCACCCTTCCACAGATCCTCGCAGATCGAAAGCCCCACCCGCGTGCTGTGTTTCTGGGCGCCACGCCACGCCTGCTGCGGCGACACATCAACCACAACCGGCACATCACCGGGCGTGAAGTACCGATCTTCGTCAAAGACGTCGTACGTCGGCAGCAGGCGCTTGTGATACTCCGCCACCACGGCCCCGCCTCGCAGCACCAAGAGCGCGTTCGCAACGCCCCCGCCCTCACGCCGCGCCGGAGTGCCAAGCACCACAGTCAAGTCCGGTGCCGCCGCCGCGAGCCCCCGCGCCGCCTGCACACACGCTTCCACAAATCCCTGCTGCTGCAAGAGATCCTTCGGCGGATACCCGCTGATGCAGAGCTCGGGAAGAACGACAAGATCCGCGCCAGCGCCGTGGGCCGCGACGATCCGCTCAGAAGCGACCAACGCGTTCTGGACAACGTCGCCCACCGTCGGGTTCATCGTGGCAAGTGCGAGCCGAATGGACATGGAAGTCAGGGTAGGGAGTGGGAAGAAGAGACACGCACAGAAGAAGCGACGCAGCAAGAGCGCGAAACAGGGCCGGTGCCAGCCGGGCCATTGAGCCGCCGCAACTTGCGGACCGATCTGAACCGCGTCGAACCCCGCAGGAATTCCAGCGTCTTCCTACTCCCGCCCCAGCTTCCCCAGCGCTTCCAGCCGCTGCGCATGGATGGGCCGGTCCGGCTCCAGCACGATCAGCGCCCGGATCTGCCGCTCTGCGATGTCATATGCCCGCGCACGCAGCGCGATTGTTGCCGCAAGCTCGCGCGTGCGTGCGTCGTACGGTGCAATCTGCGTGGCTCGTACCGCCTTCGCGAGCGCCTTCTCCATCTGCCCCGTTGCGGCGTACCGACGCGACAACTCAATGGCGTAGCTGTTCGAGTACTGCTCTCGCGCATCGAGGAACTCAAGATGCGCAATCGCCGGGTCGCTCCCCTCCGGCGAGCCCTCGCCGCTCGCCTCCGACGCCAGGTACATCGCCGCGAGCAACCGATGTGGATACGCCGCCATCGACCGCGCCGCGGCGTACCGCTCCGCCAGCGCCGCATCCGTCGCGAGCAGCTTCCCGCCCGTCTCCTCCACGCGCTGCCGCAGCGCAAGCTCCAGCACAAACGGATTCTCCGGATGAGCCTCCAGCCATTGCGCCACCAGAGCCTTCGGCGGCGCACTCAGCGATCGCATCGCCTCGCGCTTCTCCTCCGGCGCGGCCTCGATCGCCGCACGCATCAGCTCCGGCACATCCGGCCGCGCGTCCGTCGTCGCCATCCCCCAGCCT
>JBBQGR010000255.1:0-4456 GCA_038323185.1 Phycisphaerales bacterium
CGCGGGTGGAGAATACGCCGACGTGGCGGGAATCGCCCGCGGGCAAAGACTGGACGATGGACACGATCACCTACTACCCGCCCATCGTCCTCATGCAGATCAAAATGGCACCTGGGTCCGTGATCAACCTGCACGACCACCAGCATTACAACGGCGTACTGCTCGCAACACAAGGCGCGGCCCGATGCCGCAACTTCGACATCGTGCAGCCCGACGGCAAGCGGCTCGACATCGCCGCGGGCGAGGTGCCGGGCAAGGGCGAGGACTTTTTCATTCGCCAGAACGCCGACGCGGTGCTACGGCCGCGACAACTTTCGACGCTCACCCGCGACCGCGACAACATCCACCACGTTGAAGCCGGCGATGAAGGAGCAACGCTCGTGGACTTCTTCACCCACTTCTCGCCTAAGGCCCGCTCGTACGAATTGTCTTGGGACGGCAAGGCATACGACGAGGCTAAAGGCCTTTTCAAGGTCGCGTGGAAGGACGCGTGAGCGGGCAATGCAGTGTCGTCTCGGTCTGCCGCGCCGAACAGATCTGTGTCTGATTGATCCGTTGTCTGCGATGTATTAGTGAGACATCGGCACCAACGAGGCTCGCTTTTCCCGCTGGCAATTTCCAAGTTTGGAGTTTCCAATGAGAGATTTCGTATGTTCACGCGTTCAGCCGTTCTTTCTGTGTCGCTTCTGGCCGCGGCCGCTCACGCGCAGGTCGCGGTGACAGGCATCATCGACTTCGCCGGCGCGAGCACAGTGCAGGCTCGCGGCATCGCCAGCAACGGGAGTATCGTCGGGTACCGCACCATTGGCGGCGTGACCGAAGGTTTCATCCGCGCGGGCAGCGTTGACACGTTCTTCCAGAACGCGGGCACAAACACCTTCGCGATGGGCATCAACAATGCTGGCGCGGCCGTGGGCAGCTCGACTCCCGTGGGCGGCGTTTCGAGTGGGTTCATCCGCGCGGGCGACGGCACCTTCACTACCTTCGACGCCAGCGGGACGAGCCGATCGGCGGTCGGCATCAACAACGAGGGGGTAACGGTCGGTGCCCTAGACACGGCCAACGGGGCGTGGCGTCGGGCCGCCGATGGCACAGAGATCGCCTTCACGTACACGGGCCTCCCCGGCGACACCATCTTCAATACCAACGCTACTGCCATCCTCAACGACGGTGCGATTATTGGGCACTCGGTGCTGTTGATCGGCGAAAATCTCGCGGGCCGCGGTTGGCTCTCGACCGACAGCGGCGCAACCTTCTCCGACATTGCGGCCCCGGGTTTTGCCTTCACCTTCGCCTGGGGGGGCAACGACGCGGGACTCGTGGTCGGAGACGTGAGCAACAGCCCGTCGCTTGCGCTGCGGACCGGCTTCGTTCTCGATCGCAGCAGCGGAGCGTACGCGTACTTCGATGTTCCGGGCGCGAACTGGACCGTGGCCAGGGGCATCAACGACGCGGGCCAGATTGTCGGCTTCTGGCGTTCCGCCACCGATAGCCAGGTGCGCGGATTTATCGCCGTGATTCCAGCCCCGGGGGCGGCGGGCCTGCTCACGCTCGGTGGACTTGTGGCCGCTCGTTGCCGTCGCGTCTGATCGTTGGCCCCTATGAACACCTCACGCCCGTCATCATTCCGTCTCACCACGACCATCGCCGCCGCGATGGTCGTGGCTTTCACGCTGCTCGTCTCGGGCGGCTGTGCCACGAACGCCACCAGCATCTCCGAACGCGCTGCTCCGCTCTCGACATACGCCGAGCGAGAGCAGTTCCGCGAGTTGCTGCTCGCGGCCCTTGATCGCGAGGCCCTGTACACGCTCGTGGGCGGGCTCAAGCCGATGAGCACGGGCTTCTGGCAGGGAAAGATCGATGTCGCCGCGCCCGACACAGCTGAGATTGTGCGCATTAGGCGTGCGCTCGCGCCGCTGCGGAGCGCCACGTACTACGCCGACATCCAGGCCTTCGCCACCGCGATTGATGGACAGCGGCATGTCGAGGCGTACATCGTCCATCGCGCCGCCTTGGCGGCAATGCTCCAGCGCGAGGCCGCGTTCTGGTCACCCCTTGGCATCACGCCGTGCACGCACCCGGCGGAGATCGTCGCGATCGTCGATCGCCTGCCAAGGCCCGACCGCTGGCGCGCGTACGGCCTGCTCTTTGGCTATCCGAACTACGCCATCGACTTCTTCGTCGAGGCGACCGAGCGTGCCCGAACCGGCGGCGGCGAGGTCGGCCCCGGCAAGGACCGCGAGTTCTACCACATCCCTACCGCCTCGGCGGCGGAGAGCCAGTTCACCTGGGCGGTGCCGCTCGGGCACATGCAGCGCGACGAGGACCGCGCTCTCCGAGCACGGGCCGGGGCGATCCTCGCGGCCTACCGACAAGCCGCGCCGCGAATCGCGGCCACTCACGACCCATTACGTGAGATCCGCAGACTGAATAACAACGTGGCTACGACCGCCGATCACGCCCCCGCCCACACGAATCAGTCCGCCGTGTGGCCGAGCGCGGTTCATGGACGCCTCGCGGGCATCTGGTCCGTCGAGCACGTCGAGGTCTTCGCGGAAGACGTCTCGTCCATTCCCGCGCCCTAACCGCATCGTACAAAGAATGAGTTTCCCGCATGAAGAGCATAAACACAGTGATTCAGTCCGCCGTCAAAGTAGTTGCGGCTAAACGCCCTGCTGTTCCCGCCAAACTCCCCGTCACCGTCCTCTCGGGCTTCTTAGGAGCGGGCAAGACCACTCTGCTCAACCACGTGCTGCACAATCGGCAAAATCGCCGCGTGGCTGTCATCGTCAACGATATGTCCGAGGTGAACATCGACGCCGAGTTGGTCAAATCTGGCGGGAAAATGGGCGAGGTCGTCCTCGACCGCGTCCACGAGGAGATGGTCGAGATGTCCAACGGCTGCATCTGCTGCACGCTCAGAGAAGATCTTTTAAAGGAAGTCGCGCGGCTCGCCAAGTTGGGCAAGTTTGACTATCTCTTGATCGAAGGCACGGGCATCGCCGAGCCGCTGCCGGTGGCACAGACGTTTACGTTCGAGGATGAGGACGGCAAGAGCCTCAGCGAGTTCTCGCGACTGGACACGATGGTCACGGTCGTGGACGCCTTCAACTTTCTGAGCAACTTTGCCAGCGAGGACGACCTCGCCGAGCGGGGCGTGGGCAACGATGAGAGCGACACACGCTCCATCGCCGACCTGCTTACCGATCAGGTCGAGTTTGCCGATGTGATCGTGCTCAATAAATGCGACCTCGTCAGCGAAGAACACCTCCGCAAGGTCGAAGGGACGATCCGCGCGCTGAATGCCGATGCAAAGGTGATCCGCAGCACGATGTCGGTGGTCGCGCTCGAAGAAATCCTCGACACCAAACGCTTTGACATGGCCAAAGCTCAATCGTCGGCTAAGTGGATCAAGGAACTCAACAGCGAACACACGCCCGAGACCGAGGAATATGGAGTATCCTCGTTCGTGTTTGAGTCCCGGCGGCCCTTTCACCCGCAGCGTTTGTACGATTTTGTGATTGGCGGGTTCCTCACGACCGTTCGTTCCAAGGGCTTTGTGTGGATGGCCAATCGCAGCGAGGCCGCGGGGCTGTGGTCGCAGGCGGGGGGCTCGTTCCGCCTGGAGCCCGCAGGCGTGTGGTGGGCGGCCCGGTCTCCCGCCCACCAGCCCAGCGATGCCGAAGCCCGCGCGTGGCTGGACAAGTACTGGCAGGAGCCCTTCGGCGATCGTCGCCAGCAACTGGTATGCATCGGCGTCGACTTCGACAAGAACATGCAGCGCCTGATGCTCGAATCGTGCCTCCTTACCGACGAGGAGATGGCCTTGGGAATCGAAGCGTGGAAGAGCTTTGAAGATCCATTCCCGGCATGGCACATGGAAGGCATGCAGCGGTTGCTGGCGGAGCACGAAGAGGATTGAGTCGAAACCAACCCCACCACGCGCCCGCAGACGCTTGTGCGGGTGGGGGGCGCCTCACGCACACGCTGCGCCTGACCGACGAATCGACCCCGACTCGCCGCGCGCGGCCAAAGGGCGTGCTGGGCGCGGAAGTCTGGCTCACGCTGATCGGTGCGGGCCAGCCCGCGCCGACCGACCCGAGCGCGCTGGCCTTCCTCACGATGGCCACCAAACCCAGCATCCGCGCCGACTTCCGCGCCGGCGACGGCGGCAAGACCGCCGTCTACATGACCCGCTGGGTCAACACGCAGGGCGAGAGGGGGCCGTGGTCGGAGATTGCGACGGCGACGGTTGCGGCTTAGCGGATGAGATTGATACCGGGAAAGCGTTGCTTGATGGCCGCCGCCCCCGCGTCCCCGACCTTGGTGGCTCGGAGGTCCAGCGTGATGAGGGCCTTGAGGCCGGTGTCCGAGGCCGCCAGCGCCGCCGCCCCCGCGTCCCCGACCTGCGTGTTGGCGAGGTCCAGCGTGGTGAGGGACGTGAGGCCGGTGTCCG
>JBBQGR010000256.1:0-4431 GCA_038323185.1 Phycisphaerales bacterium
GGTCACTTGCTGGGCTGGATCCGTCGGTGGCGATCATCCTTGCGGGCGAGGGGACGAGAGACGAGCAAGCCCAGCTCGCGGCGGCGGGACTCTGCTAGCGGCGTACCATGCGTGCTCACTTTGGCTCACGGCCAGCTGAAGGCTGGCTCGCGCGGATCAGGACTGTTCACAGCGGCCGAAGGCCGCGGTTTCGATGACTCTGAGAGACCTCCATGCCACAGGCCACCCCAACGCTCGAGCACCCCATCTTCAAGGTTTTGAAGGAGCGCTTTGCTGATCGTCGCTTCCGCGCTACCGAGTTTCGCGGGCAGTCGACGCTGATTGTTGAGCCCAAGGACGCGCACGAGGTGCTGGCGTTCCTGAAAAGCGACCCGCGCTGCAACTACGAGTTCCTGAGCGATGTCGCGGGCATCGACTATCTGAACTACCCGACCAAGACTGTGGGGCGGTTTGCGGTCGTGTACAACCTGCTCTGCTTCGAGCGAGATGATCGCTTCTTTGTGAAGGTCTTCCTTGATCCATCGCTGCCTACCGACGGCATCGTGGCCGATCCGGCCCTTGAGATTGACTCGGTGTCGGACCTGTGGCCGGGGGCTGAGTGGCCGGAGCGTGAGGTCTACGACATGCTCGGCATCCGGTTCAAGAACCACCCGGACCTGCGGCGCATCCTGCTCTGGGAGGACTACCCCGGGCATCCGCTGCGGAAGGACTATCCGGTCCGTGGGCGGGGCGAGCGTGAGCAGTATCGCATCGTGAATCGCACGTCGTCGTGACGGATGGTCGCATCCTTGTAACGCTCTGGCGGCGAATTGCTATCAAGCTGATTCGGAGATGCCCCTCGCCATGAGAACTCAATCCTGCCACGACGGTTGCTCGGTCTTCCAACGCACACTTCGAAGCGTCGCACTCGCGGTGATAGCGCCGGTGCTTTTGTTGCTGGCTTCGTGCGGTGATTTGTTTGATCGGTCGACGCCCGAGGGGACAATCGCCGCGGCGAAGCTGGCGGTGGCGGATGGGCGAGCGGATCGGCTCGGGCGTTTCATCTACGCAGAGAACGAGGACATGCGCCGGCTGATGAACCGGTTTGGCGTCTTCCTTGGCAACGTTCAGAAGCTCGGCACGACGGTGCAGGAAAAGTTCCCCGAAGAGATGGAGGCGATGCGCCGCGCGACCGAGGAGGCCGCGGCGCGGGGTGAGACGACCAACTTCTTCTCGCAGCTGGCAGGGCAGATGAACCGTGGAAATCAGCGTGCCTCGCGCGGGAATCGGCGCGGCGGGCCGCCGGCTGGGCCAGATGCCTCCAAGATGCGCAACGCGTTTGACGCGCTGATGAAGCAAGTGCTCGCGGACCCGTACGCGTGGGCGCGCCAGGTCGAGGGCGCGCCGGAGCGGTTCTCGACCGTGACGATCACGGACACGACCGTGGCGCTGCAGTTTGATGGTGAGCCGGTGCTGGCGCCCATCGGCATGACGATGCGCCAGGCCGACGATGGCAAGTGGTACTTTGTTCTGCCGACGAACCTGCCGGGCGTGTCGAACTTCATGCCCAAGACCAAGGAGCAGTACCAGATCTTCGGCGGGCTCATCAAGGTCTTCGATCAGGTCGTGATCGACCTGAGGGCGGACGTGGAGAACGGCCGCATCCAGAACCTTGACGGCCTCGCGAGCGCGGCGGGCGAGAAGGCCTTCATCCCGATTGCAATGACGTTCTTCGCGTACACCCGCCTGAGCGAGTCGCAGAAGAAGGAGCGGCAGGCCGCGCCGAAGGTGGTCGCGCCGCCGGGGTAACGCGCCTTCGCGTCATCGCGTCATCGCGTTGGCGTGACGCGGTTTGGCCCTGCCGTGGCGCGAATTGAAGGCGACGGACGCGGAGGGTTCGAGGCAAGGAAGACAGCGGGTGAGTAGCACGCGATGCGGACGTGTCGCCGCTGCTGATGATGCCTGATCATGCCTACTCATGCCTGATCATGCCTATTCATGCTCTCTCGCGCTGCGTTCCTCTACGTTCCCACTGAGCCCTCCGCGGTTTCTGCGTTGGGTCCTTTGCTCTCGCGACCTACTGGCCCACCAGCGGCCCCATGTCCGGGGGCATCCACGACGGCAGGTCCTTGATTGACGCACGCGCGGCCTCCGACGTCGGTACGCCCCATGCCTCGAAGAAAGGGCCGAGGTTCTTGCCGACTTGGCGCGAGAATCGCACCATCCACTGGTCTCGCTTCTGCTCTTCCGTCCGAGGCCGCTCGGCGTCGGGGAGCTTGCGGTACGTCTGGAAGACGGCCTTGTACGCGTCCCAGCCGAAGACCTCGCGGAGCTGCTGGTACATGACGAGCGCGAGGAAGGGGTCGCTCTTCCAGTGGTCGAACGAGCGGCCCTTCTCGACGTGGCGCTGGATCATCTTCGCACGCTGCGCGAGGGCATCGTGCCCGCTGCCCATCGGCTTCTCGCACGCGGTCTCGAGGATGTACATCGAGAAGAGGTTGACAGTCACCTCGCCGGTGCCGTCGAAGGTCCAGTCGCTGGACTGGTGGTTGTGGCCGAGTTCGTGGTAGAGCCCCCAGGTGCCGGCGCGAAGATTGTCGACGCTGACCATGTCGGGAGCGGCGTCCAGGTGGGTCATGATCGGGTAGCCCGAGTGCATGTAGCCCGCAGAGATCTGGATGTCCGCGACGTATCGCTCGGGACGCGTACGTTCGCGGGGCCACTGCGCCAGGTCGGTCGCGGAGTCGGAGACTTGGTTCCAGAAGGTCATCACCACGGTCGGATCTGCGAGGTCGCGCACGAGCGCGGAGGGAACGGTCACGATGATCTTGTCGGACGCCAGTTCGGCCCAAGGGCCCGGCGTGGCACGCGACGCGGCCCACTGCTCGGGCGTGGTCTTGCCCAGGACAAAGAGGGGCGACTCGACCGCGCCATCGATTTTGAACGAGTGCGCGCCGCTGCGACCGTTGGGAACGTCGATGTAGATGATGCCGCCGAAGGGGCTGGCGAGGCGGGTCGCGCCGTCGGTCGCGAGTGGCACTCGCATCGCGATGTCGGGCACTCGGTTCCAGGTGTCCTTGTGCCAGAGGGTGTCGGTGTGGGCACCGATTCTGGCCGCGAGACCTTTAGGTACTTGGTCAGCGCCTTGGCTCGCGATACGCGTGATGGTAATGATCTCGCCGGGCGCGGCGTAGAGGCCGAGGCTGTGCCAGCCCGGCGTTGTCAGTTCCAGCGACATGGTGCGGGAGACGCGCGGTGCGGCCTCGGGAACGCTGCCGGGAAATCCGGCGGCGGCGGGATGGGCCCTGACGTCCTCTGGCTTCTGCACTTCGAGGCGGGAAAGGTCGTACGCAAGAAGCGCGCGAGAGAGGCCGTCGGTGCCGCGGACAGGCTTGCCCTGGCGCGGGACGATGTCGCTGCCGCGCTCCTTCAGGAGCGCCGCGAGGCGCGGGAGGAGGATTGTGTCGGAAGGCTGGGCCATTCGTGCCGCGCTGATGACGGCGGCGCTGGCCTGCGCGCGAGCGCGCTTGTCGAGCTTGTTGGCTGCCGGTTCCTCGGCCTTCGCGTCGCTCGTCAGCGCATCGAGCGCGGTCGTGGCGTTCATGAGGCCAGCGCGCCGCGCTTCGTCTAACGCGGCGGGATCGATCGCGTATCCGTTGGGCGCGGTCTCGTCCGCGATCGCGTCGGTCCATGCGAGTCCGGCGCTCGCGAAGGCAACGTTGAGCGGGTTCTGCGTCATGGGCAGGCCGCCTTTGATCTGCTGCCAACCCCACCCGGTCTGGGCGACGAGAAGTCCGCCGCCGCGAGCGACGAAAGCGATGACGGCCTCGCCCTGCGCGGCCGTGAGGTCGGGCGTGCCGAGAACGAGGAGCGCGACTCCGTCGAGGCGTGTCGCGGTCAGGTCCTCACGCCGCAGATCGGCGCCATCGCGACCGAGCACCTTGGCCCATGGCGCGGCCGCCGCGCTCACGCCCGCGATGGTGCCGGGCTGGTCGGCGAGGAGCCAGGTGCTGGCGCGGGTCAGCAGCGCTTGGGCACCGGGTCCGAGGGCGTCGAGATTCGTGTAGCTTCCATGCCCCGCGGCGACGAGGCGGCCCTTGCCGATCGTGCCGATCGCGAGCACGGGGACCTTGACGCCGCCGTCGCCGCCACCGATGACCAGCGGAATAAGCCCGTCGCCCCAGAGCGCGAGCGAGCCGGGCGAGCCGGTGGCCTCGAAGATGGCGGGCTGGGCACCGGGCATGGCGATGGCAGTGGCCGCGGCCGCGAGCTTGGGCTCGTCGGTTGGGGCGGCGAGGGCCGAAGCGGGCGCGAGTGAAGTCGCGAAGAGGACGATCGCGGCGAATGGCACCAGAGTTCGATGGCGGAAGTTTGCTTGGCGGGGCTGATGAGTTGGCTGTGATGTCACGAAGTCACCTCGGATTGATCGTTTCTGTTGGAGTGAGTCGTGCC
>JBBQGR010000257.1:0-4401 GCA_038323185.1 Phycisphaerales bacterium
GCGGGCAGGATCGTCGCAGGCGACATGCCCACCGTGTCCTTGATCGTCGCCTCGATCTTCGTCACGGTGTTGCCGGGATGGCCCATGTGCAACTCAACAACTGCCGTCGTCCCGTGCTTGACGCTTGGGCCTGGATTCGCCACGACCTCGCCGAACGCAAACGCCGCGCCGGCGGCGGGAATCGGGCCGAACCCGACCTTCCGCACCTTCACCGCGCGAGCTCCAAACGGCACATGCTCAAAGACCGCGCGACCGAGGTTACCGCCCGCTTTGTTCGTCTTCTTGATCGCAGTCCCCACCACCTCGACCTCGGCCTCGCCCAGCGCCTTGGCGTTGGTCGGACCGTCGAACACATTGACGATGATCGCGCTCGAACCGTCGCTCACTTGGATCTTGACAGTGTGATCACCCGCGGGCTGTGTCGTCTCCTGAATCACCGTGAAGTCGGGCACAAACGGGTCCCCGGCCTTCGGCACCGGCCCGTGCCCCGCCTTAAAGACCTTGATCACGTGCTTCCCGGGCGGGATCTCCTGCGTGGTCATCTTCCCGTTCGCGGCGGTCTTCTTGATGATCTGCCCGAGCACCTCGACCGTCGCGTCCTTTACGTTCTCCTCAACCGTCGCGACAAGCCCGCCAAACTTCACACGCACAACATGCACCGTTAGCCGCAGCTTCGTCGGAGGCTTCGGCACGGGCTTGGGCGGCTTGGTCGAGGTCGACCCCACAGCCGGCACCGGCTTGACCACCTTCTTCGGTCCTGTTGGTTTCTTGGCCATGGTTCAATTCGGAAGGCACTAGGCACCTGGCACTTGGGAGGAGAACGAGAAAGCCGTTGGTCGGTCTTGCGATCAAGTCCAAGCGTGCCATAACGAGTGTCTTCGTCCTCCCTAGTGCCAAATGCCTTCTTCACACATCATCACTATCCGTCCGGATCTTGTCCGCGAGGTCCGCGTGCACGCGCACGATGACCTTTCGTGTCTTGTCGCCCAGCACGCCGTCGGCGTCGAGATCCTCCTCCTCGTGGTAATCCTCGAAGAAGGCCTTGACGGCCTGGGCAAGGTCCGCCTGCGTTGTGAACCCAAGGTTCGTGAGCCGATTGCG
This sequence comes from Phycisphaerales bacterium, assembly GCA_038323185.1. Lineage (GTDB taxonomy): Bacteria > Planctomycetota > Phycisphaerae > Phycisphaerales > UBA1924 > JBBASU01. The sequence goes on from JBBQGR010000257.1 coordinate 1,102, forward strand.
GATCGAGGCGTCGCCGTCACCCTCGGGCTCAAAGAAGATCTCTTGCGTGAACGTGATGACCTCCTCCGGCTGACCGCGCGGCGGCACCGTCGACCAGCGGATCAGTCCCTTCTCCGCCTCCGGCTGTTCCGGCAACGTCACAAATCCGCGAGAGTCCGCGATGTCATGGAACACCTGACCCGTCGGAAGCGTCAGCGTGTACGGCGAGTGCGGGATGAAGTCTCCCTCGTGGTCGTAGAGCCTCGCCACAACAAACGCCGACGCTCGCTCGCACGGCGATGAGTCGGTCAGTCGCTGGTAGAAGCGGCAGCGAAACGTGTCCCGCGTGCGCTGGTGCTCGCGCTGATCCTCGCTGTTCTGCTGCCGCGCCGCGGCATCGCACCAGAAGCGCTGCTTGCAACCAGCCGTCCCCTCCGACGCGCGCGGGCATGGCCAGCGCGCCGCATCAACCTTGCTGCCGGGCCTGAAAAGCAGCACCATCACGCGCCTGTTCGGAGCGTTCGCAAAGTCTCGCTCGGTCTTGTCCGCGCCGGTCTTGAATCGCTGCTCATCTTCCTGCGAGAAGAGGAGCACGGGATTGAACTCCCCGCACCCCTGAAAATCACCCTTGCCGCCTTTGTCCTTGCCGCCCGCCAGGAAGTCCGTCTTGGGCACGCTGAATGGCTTGCCCTTCTCATCAACGCAGACCGAGTCCATGTACGCCTTGTAGATCGCCTTCCGCGTCGCGGGCCCCGCGCTCCCGTCGTTGGCGAGGCCGTTGGCTTCCTGGAAGTCCTTCACCGCATCGGCGTGCGCCGCGTCCGTCTTTCCATCCGTGCGGCCGGGATCAAAGCCAAGGTGCTTGAGCATCGCCTGCACATGCTGCATCTTGAGATCGCCCTCGCCGAAGAGTTCCTCCCAGATCTTGGGGTCGCGCGTGAGCATCGCATAGACCGCGCGAGCGCGCCGCCCCGACAGCGCCTTGTTGTAGTCGTCGTTCCCCACAGGGTCCGCGTGCCCAAAGACCGAGAGCGGCGCACCCGGATGCTGCTCCATCAGCGCCCTGAACCGCGGCGTCTGCACCGCCACGCCCGGCCTCACAAACGAAGAGTCAAAGTCGAAGTTCACATCGTCGGCCTTCCAGCACGCGATGGGAAAGATCGTCGGCCGGATCGTGTTGTGCTCCTTCTCATGCGTCGGCGCCAGCGGCAGCACAACCCGCGCCCGTGGCGCAAGGTTCCCCACAATGCCCCCGCCATCAGCAGAGATAATCGAGCCATCCGCGTCCGACACGTTCAGCCTCCAACAACCCAACCACGAGATCTCACCACCATCTGGCAATCCGACCACCGACCCGTGAGTCCACCCGGCCCCCACTCAACATCCATGCACATCCTTCAGCTTCGCCTTCGTGCCAGCGCCCAGGATCCCATCGACCTTGAGACCGTGATCAAGCTGGAACTCCTCAACGGCAGAGCGAAACCGCAGCTTCGCGCGTGCCGACACACCAAGCGTGATCTCGGGTTCCGCGTCTGAATCCGATGGCGGGCTCTGGTCAGCCACACTCGGAGGTAACGCCGCTGCCGAACCGCTCGGCGGCGCACCCGCCTTGACCGGCACAGCCTCACCAGCCTCATAGCCCAAGTTGTTGAGCCGCTGCATTTGCCCCGACTCCACATCAAGCGGGTGCAGACCGCCGATCTCAATGTCCACATCGAGATCGAGCGCGAGCTCAGCATCGCGCACAATGATGCGTCCCGACTTGCTCGTGAACGGGATGATCCGCTCAACTCGGCCCTTAGAGTCCAGCACCTTGGACTCGCCTTGGCCCTCGACAGTCAGCGTGCACTCCACTCCCTGCGCGGGCTTGTCCAGCTCGGTGCGAATCTCAACTCGGAGCTTCAGCGGCACGCCCTTGGTCTTGAACCGAGTGCGCTTCTCGCTCGGCGCCGAGTCCTCCTTCGCGGTCGCGTCGTTCACAGAAACCTTGTCGCCCGGGAGAAGAATGTGCGGCGTCTTGCGAAGACTGCGCGTCGCCTGATTCTCGCTCAAAGCCCAGGGAATTCGAAAGTCACGATGGCCCGCCGCCGCCGCGATGGCCGCAAAGTGCTCGCCCTGGATGACCACGTGATCCTTCGACATGTTGGCCGTCACCTACGCCCACGCTTGACCTGACACTCGGCCTGCGGCGTGAGAAACGCCAGCACCCGAATCCTCATGGTACAGGAAAACACCAGTTCCGCCCAAAACTCTGGTGGTTTATCTCGAACCAACTGCCTCCAAAGCAGTTGCACCCACTGCGAACCGTTGTACACCCAGGCAAGCCACCCGGCACGCCGCGCACCCCGCCAGACTCCATATGCTCTGGCGTCGCTCCGGCAGGATCGCCCGCCCGAGCTCATCGCCGCCATAGCTCAGTTGGTAGAGCAGCGCTTTTGTAAAGCGCAGGTCAGGGGTTCGAGTCCCCTAGGCGGCTTTCGCGACGTTTCGAGGCCAGCCCCAGGCCCATCCAACCGTGGCACTACGTTTCGCACGTCAATCACGTCACGCCAACAACGCCCGTCGCACGTGGCACAAGCGTCACGCCCAGATCGGGCTCCTTCCCCACCATTGCCGCGGCGAAGTTGCGTGCGTATCTTTCTCTCCCGCGGGAAACCGCGAAGGATCCTTGGGCGTGTGCCGGAGTGGACAATCGGGGCAGACTGTAAATCTGTTGGCTAACGCCTTCGGGGGTTCGAATCCCTCCACGCCCATTCCAGCATGGTGTAGCCTCCTGATCTCGTGAGCCATGCGCGCGCACCTGGGGAGGCCTGCTGCCAACCCACCATGAGGGTCACGGACTCAATCCAAAGTGATGCCTTGTGACTTTCGCCTGCGGCGACTCTTCACGCGATGTTCAACGTCGCGCGCGGTGCTCGCGCCCCGCACACATATGCGCTCACGATCAACGTGCATCAAACACTTCACGCGCGTCATGTGCTTCACGCGCGGCGTCCGATACCGATCGCGTCTGGAACGCGGGCATCCTGGGCAGATCTTCGCTCCGCGAAGCGATACATCTCCTGTCTCACTCTCTCACTTCTTCGCCTGAGTGTCAGACGCGATCCGTGTTACGGGACGTTCAACGTGCGCCGGGCGAAGGATCTCGGACCCATATCAGCGCGAATCTGCCCGCTTTCAGCCGCTTTTGCACCCGTTTCATTGAACTTGACGCACGTTGTTGTATCTTCACCTCCGGAGCGATCCGCCGGGTTCAGGCGAGAGTTGTTGTCGCCGCCGGTGATCGATAGGGAGTGCGAGGACGCGCCACGACGGCACGCC
>JBBQGR010000258.1:0-4387 GCA_038323185.1 Phycisphaerales bacterium
GGGTCTGAAAGTGGATCCGGCGCCCCTCTCGATACGCGAAGTACGCCGGATACACTTTCAGACCCGGATCCACCATCGCAACAGCCCTGAAGCCCGCCACGTGCAGCTCATCAAAGAGTGCCGCCGGTTGCGGAAAGCGCACTTGGTCCAGCGTGAAGCAGCGAAATCCGTCCATGCAGTCGATGTCAAGCCAGATCGCATCGCAAGGAATCTCCCGCCCGCGGAACCCTGCCGCCACCTCGCGCACAACAGCTTCGGACTCATAGCTGAACCGGCACTGGTGATACCCCATTGCCCATCGCGGCGGCAACGACATGAATCCCGTGAGCTCCGCCAGCGCCTGCACAACCTTCGAAGGGTGATCACGCTCGATCACCATCACCGCGGGCGACGCGCCCTCCACTCGCACATCAATCCCAGCACGAAGATCAACCACGCACCGGCGCGTCGTCTCGATCACAACGCCAAACGCCGTTCCATCTCGCCGCACACCCAGAACCCAAGGGTGCGATTGATAGAGCGCGGCGGTCTTATTCGTGAAGTCGTACGCGTCATAGTTGTACAGCGTGGCCACCGTGCCATTGCGCAGCAGACTCCCCGCAGGCGCACCCGTGCCATACAGCGACGTGCCCGCACTCGTCCCTACAAGCACTCGCGCCGTCGTACCCACCCGAGAGAACCGTGGCCGCGTCCGAACGTCGCAAGTCGCACGCACAGCCTCATCCGCCCCCCGCGGCTGCACCACATACCCAGGAAACGGCGGGAGCTCACGGCCTCGCTCCGCAGGATCACGAAACCTCGCGATCCCTGGCGCAACGCGAACAGGCGTGGCATCTACGCGCCCCGTCAATAGCTCAGATCTCGGCCGCGTGTGCTTGGGTGGCATGGGAGTTCGCGAGCGTAGCGAAGTCCCGGGCACCTCGTTCCAACCGGCAATCTGAAACTGGGTCAGTCGCGGCCGCGGTCCACATCGGGACCATCATCGCCCGCCCGCCTCGCGCCGAGAATCGCCCGGACCATCTCCTCGGGCATCGGCGAAGCACGGCACTCAGACCGCTGCTGTTCACACAGCCGCACGCTCGCCAGATAGCTCTTGAGGTAGTCGCGGCAAGGCGGGCAAGCCGCCAGGTGCAAGTCGAAGGTTGCCTTCTCCGACGCCGGAAGCGCACCATCGATGTAGTCCATCAAAAACTCAATGCAGTCGCGGCACGTGAGCATCGCTCGGGAGTTTCCTGCACGGTCGGTCATCCCTGCGTACTTCCTTTCCCGCGTGGCGCCTCATCAGCCGAGCCTGCCGCGTCCGTGAAATCCGTGACTCTTGTCTTTCCCGTCATGCCTGTCCCATCCGCCAGCCCCGAATCGGCGCCATCACGCCCTACCTCAATCCGGCCCAGCCGCGGCGCGAGCAGCTCGTGCAGCGCCTGCCGCGCCCGGTGAAGCCTCGTCTTGAGCGCGTTAGCGGTCATTCCCAGGACCGTCGCGGCCTCAAGCGTGTCAAGTCCTTCGATGTCGCGCAGCACCAGCACGATTCGGTAGTTCTCAGGAAGTTCTTCAATCGCCGCACGCACCAGCGCGCCGACCTCGCCCCGCTCCAGGGTCGTCCCCGGCCGCGCCTCCTCGCCCGGATCTGCCGGATCCATCCGCACGCGGTGCCCATCGTCCTGATACCTCGGCAACAACTCCTCGATCGACCGCTCCGGCCTCCGCCGACGCGTCCGCAGCTTCATCAGGCACGCATTGATCGCGATCCGATGCAGCCAGGTCGAAAGACTCGAGTCGCCCGCAAACTTCGGCAGCGATCGAAACGCCGAGAGAAAAGCGTCCTGCACCGCGTCCCGTGCGTCCTCCTGCTTGTGCAGGATCCTCAGCGCAGTCGCAAAAAGCCGCGGCCCCATCTCACGTACCAATGTCTCAAACGCCGCGCCATCCCCAGCGCGCAGCCGCGCTAAAAGGTCCGCATCCGCCGCAGCCAGACCGCCGGGTTGTCCGCCGATTCGTGCCATTGTGAACTCTACGAAACCACGCGCCCAGACGTTCGGTTCCCTCGCGCCGCCCCCATCCCAAAGCGGCCACACTCCAACTCAGTCATTGGGCGTGCGCATCAACTTCCGCAGCAGCGGCGTCGCCGCGATGATCAGCACACCCGCACCCAGCGACGTCACCACAAACAGGAAGAAGAAGTCCCCCTGCCCGCCAAAGTTCCAGGGAAGCCTGATCTCACCCTTCTCGATCTGCTCGGTCAGGCCCGCGACCTTCCCACCCACGACATACGCGATGAAGCTCGAGAGGAACCAGATGCCCGTGAGCAGGCTCGTGCTCTTCGCCGGAGCCGCCTTGGTCACGTACGAAAGGCCCGTGGGCGACAGGAACAACTCACCGATCGTGTGGAAGACGTACGTCGCCGCAACCAGCCACAGCGAGGCCAGCCCCCCGTCCTTGGCCTGCACGCCCGCCCACACCATGAACATGAAGCCAACGCCAAGCCAGATCAGCCCAAGCCCGATCTTCACCGGCTGCGGCACGCTCTTGTTCCTTCGCGCAAGCATCATCCACATCGCGCCAAACAGCGGCGCCATCGTCACAATCACGAACGGATTGATGTTCTGGAACCAGGTGGTAGGCACCATGAACGAACCAACCGTTCGATCAACCCGTTCGTCGGTGAAGAAGTTGATGCTCGTCGCAGCCTGCTCGAACGCGAACCAGAAGAACGCGTTGAAGAGCATGAAGATGAAAATCGAGAGCACCGGCCCACGGTCCCCAGTCCCCTGCTTCAGCACGAACATCACGATCCACCCAAGCGCCGCCGTGATCATCAGGCCCAGCGTCACCGGTTGCGTCAGAAACCAGTCAATCGGTCCCAGATGCCCAAAGTGGAAGAGGGCCGCAACAACACCCGCAATCACAAAGCCGCTCAGGATGAACGCCGGCGCCACCGCCCCCGTGCGAGCGGGCGCATCTCCAATCCCCGCCAGGTACCGCGGCCGCGCCACCATGTAGATCGCAAGCCCAGCCAGCATGCCCACCGCCGCCGCGCCAAACCCATAGTGCCAACCGACGCGCTCGCCCAGGTATCCACAGATCAGCACGCCAAGGAACGCGCCGATGTTGATGCCCATGTAGAAAATGCCAAACGCCCCCTCACGCCGCGGATCACCCACGGGGTACAGCTGATTCACCATCACCGTCACCGACGGCTTGAAGTGCCCCGTCCCCACGATGATCATCACCAGACCGAAGACAAAGACCGACATCCCAAACGCACTGTTGTGCATCGTCCCCAGCCCCGAGATCGCCAGCACCACGTGCCCCAGCGCAATGAGCAGGCCGCCAACCACCATCGACCGGTGCGTTCCAATCAGCTTGTCCGCAATCAGACCCCCCATGATCGGCAGCAGGTACGCCATCCCGCCATACCAGCCGCTCAGGTTGCTCGCCTCGGCCTGCGTCCACCCACGTCCAGGATTGAATCCCGGTGCGGCCCCCTGCGGCGGGTTCATCATCCCATCCACCGAGCACTTCAGGTACAGCCCCAGGATCGCCCGCATCCCGTAAAAACTGAACCGTTCCCACATCTCCACAAGAAACAGCAGGAAGAGCCCCACCGGATGCCCCAGGAACTTCGCCCCGCCCGGCACCGTTGCCCCAACCAAAGGACCAGACGAACCCTGACCGGAAGTTGGTATGGTCATGAAGTGTGGTTCCATCAACCGGCAGATTCGCCGGGCTAGATTTTCGTGCAGGATATCGCTTCCCAGCTGGCGCTGCGCAAAAGCACCCAGATCGCCACCTCCCGCCCCCCGCCCCCCGCCCGCAAGCCACCACCTCCTCTACCCCCTTCCAAGGATCGCCCAATGCAAGCCACGCCCCACAGCGCCCCATCGAGCAGCCCCCGCCATTTCGACAAGCAGCTCATCGGCATGGTCCACGTCGGCGCACTCCCCGGCACCCCGCGCGCCGAAAAATCCGTTCAAGACCTCATCGACCAGGCCGTCCTCGAAGCCCAGATCCTCGCCAACACGGGCTTTGACGGCATCATGATCGAGAACATGCACGACGCCCCGTACGTCAACGGCCCGCACAGCCCCGAGATCACCAGCGCCATGACGGCCATCGTCGCCGCCGTGCGCGCCGCAATCGCCCCCTCCGTCCGCATCGGCGTCCAGATCCTCTCTCGCGGCGAGAAAGAAGCCCTCGCCGTCGCCCACGCCACCGGCGCCGACTTCATCCGCTGCGAAAACTTCGTCTTCGCCCACGTCGCCGATGAGGGCCTCCTCGCCGACGCCGCCGCGGGCCCCCTCCTCCGCTACCGCCGCCACATCGGTGCCACCGACATCTTGATCCTCGCCGACATCCAGAAGAAGCACGCCAGCCACGCCATCACCGC
>JBBQGR010000259.1:0-4376 GCA_038323185.1 Phycisphaerales bacterium
CCATCCCCAAGCACAGCCGACGCCCCACACACACCACACACCTCGCGATGGTTCCTGCACGGAGAGTGGGCCTGACCCATGCCCGACGACACACCCCTCAAGCACCGACCGCACCCAATGCATCTGGCACCACGCCACGAGCACGACGGTGGCCCCCCACCCATTCCTCATCCCGCGCCGAGCATACCCGGCTACACCGAGCTCGAAGTCACAAGCAACTTCACCTTCCTCACCGGCGCGAGCCACCCCGACGAGATGGTCCGGCGCGCCGCCGAACTCGGGCATCGCGCCATCGCCATCACCGATACCAACTCCCTCGCCGGCATCGTCCGAGCCCACGTCGTCGCCAAGGAAGTCGGCCTCCAATTTATCGTCGGCTGCCGCCTGCGATTCACCACGCCCCTCCCCACCACCGCCGTCCCCCCCCCCCTCTCAATCCTCGTCTATCCCACCGACCTCGCGGCATATGGAAGGCTCTGCCAACTCCTCACTACCGGAAAACGCCGCGCGCCAAAGGGAGAGTGCTACCTCGAACTCCACGATCTCCTCCAATCCCACCAAGGCCTCCTCGCCATCGTGATCTCCCCGCCCATCGTGAGCGACGACACCCTCGCGGTCCTCGAACACCTCCGCCGCACCTTTTCAGAAGACCGTCTCTCACTCGCCATCTCGCGCGGCTACCACCAGGACGACGCCCGCCGCCTCCGCCAGATCGCGCAGCTCAGCGAGCATCTCAACATCCCGCTGGTCGCAACCAACGACACCCACTACCACACCCCCGAGCGCCGCACACTGCAGGACGTCCTCACCTGCATCCGGCACGGCTGCACGCTCGATCAAGCAGGCTTCCGCCTCCATCCCAACGCCGAGCGCCACCTCAAATCTCCCGAAGAGATGCACCGTCTCTTCGCCGCGCATCCCGGCGCGCTCGACCGAACGCTGGAGATCGCCCATCGCTGCAAGAGCTTCTCGCTCGACCAGCTCCGGTACAACTATCCCGAAGAGATCGTCCCCGAGGGAACAACCTCGATGGCGCACCTCATCCAACTCACCCACGCCGGTGCCGCTGATCGCTACCCCGGCGGCACTCCGCCGAGCGTGCTGGCCCAGATCGAGCACGAACTCCGCATCATCGCCGACCTGAACTACGCACCCTACTTCCTGACCGTCCACGACATCGTGCGCTTCGCAAGATCACGCGACATCCTCTGCCAGGGGCGCGGCGCGGCCGCAAACTCCGCCGTCTGCTTCTGCCTCGGCGTCACCTCCGTTGATCCCAGCCGCAGCAGCATGCTCTTCGAACGCTTCGTGAGCAAGGAGCGCGACGAGCCGCCCGACATCGACATCGACTTCGAGCACGAACGCCGCGAGGAGGTCATCCAGTACCTCTACACCAAGTACGGCCGGCACCGCGCCGCCCTCACCGCCGAGGTCATCAGCTACCGCGGCCGCAGCGCCGTCCGCGACGTCGGCAAGGCCATGGGCCTCTCGCTCGACGCGGTCGAAGCGCTCGCGAGAGAGGTCGATTGGTGGCGCGACTCACCCGACGATCCGCAGAAGCTCGCCGCAATCGGCCTCAACCCGCGCGATCCACACCTGCGCGCCGTCCTCCGCCACGCTCGCGAGATCATGGGCTTCCCGCGCCACCTCTCGCAGCACGTCGGCGGCTTTATCATCACGCAGACACCCCTGTCAGAACTCGTCCCCATCGAAAACGCCGCGATGGAGGACCGCACCATCATCGAGTGGGACAAGGACGACATCGAGGCCCTCGGCATGCTCAAGGTCGACATCCTCGGCCTCGGCATGCTCACCTGCCTGCGCAAGTGCCTCGACCTCTCAGCAGGCGCGGGCGATGCACGCCTCACACTCGCCACCATCCCCGCCGAGGACCCCGCAACCTACGACATGATCTGTAACGCCGATACCATCGGCGTCTTCCAGATCGAGTCCAGGGCGCAGATGTCCATGCTGCCCCGCCTCCGCCCACGCTGCTACTACGACCTCGTCATCGAAGTCGCCATCGTCCGCCCCGGCCCCATCCAGGGCAAGATGGTCCACCCCTACATCCGCCGACGCAACGGCGAAGAGCCCGTGGCGTACGCCTCACCCGAGATCGAGCGCGTCCTCGGTCGCACGCTCGGCGTCCCACTCTTCCAGGAGCAGTGCATGTCCCTCGCCGTCTCCGCGGCGGGGTTCACTCCCGGCGAGGCCGACCAGCTCCGCCGCGCCATGGCCGCATGGAAACGCTCCGGCACCGCCATCCTCGCCTTCGAGCAAAAGCTCATCGAAGGCATGACGAGCAGGGGCTACTCGCTGGAGTTCGCGGGCCAGGTCTTCCAGCAGATCAGCGGCTTCTCCGGATACGGATTCCCAGAGAGCCACGCCGCCAGCTTTGCCATCCTCGTCTACGCCTCATGCTGGCTGAAGCGCCACAAGCCCGCCGCCTTCGCCGCGGCACTCATCAACAGCCAGCCCATGGGCTTCTACCAACCGGCACAGATCGTCCGCGACGCGCAGTCTCACGGCGTCGAAGTCCGCCCGCTCGACATCAACCACAGCACCTGGGACTGCACGCTCGAATCAAGCCCGCAAGGCCCCACCATCCGCCTCGGCCTGCGCCTGACCAAGAGCCTCCAGCAAGCCCACGCCGACGCGATCAATGATGAACGGTCGCAGCGCGGCCCCTTCGAATCACTGATGGACCTCCAGCGCCGAACTCGCGAGCACGTCCCCATCCAGGCCCTCCGCCACCTCGCCCGCGCCGACGCCTTCAACTCACTCAACGTCACGCGACAGGCCGCGCTCTGGACGCTGCAGCGCCTCACCGATCACCCAATGCCCCTCTTCGAAGAAGCAAACAACACCCACGCAAGCGACACGACAGAACTCGCTCGCGACCAGACCTCTGCGGCCCGCCTTCCAACCCCATCTCCATTCGACGAAGTCGCAACCGACTACGACCGAGCCCAACTCTCCCTTCGCGCACATCCCCTCTCCTTCCTGCGCGCCGATCTCACCGCAGAAGGCGCCATCCCGTGCAACCACCTTGAGAGCAACACCCAGTGCCCCGCCAGCAAAGCCGTCACTGTCGCGGGCCTGGTCCTGGTCCGCCAGCGCCCCTCCACCGCCTCGGGCATCGTCTTCATCACCATCGAGGACGAGACCGGTATCGCCAACCTCATCCTGGTCCCAAGGATCTTCGAGCGTTTCCGCTCCGAAGCCCGCCACAACGCCGCCATCATCTGCACCGGCACCATCGAACGCCAGGGCAAAGTCGTCCACATCAAAGCCAAGCACATAAAGCCCCTCCCCCTCAACACCCCCGCCCTCAATGGCCGCTCGCGAGACTTCCACTGATGTACCGATCGCACCAAGGAGTCAAACCATGCCGCTTCGACGCCGCGGGGCCGTTCGTGCCACGTCATGCGTCGCAGCAGGCACAATGTGCAACTGGTGATCGGTATGGCCGTGCGCTTCGGGGGCGCACTGACCTGGTTCGTCCATCCAGCGCCGATTGCAAGACCCACCTTCTTCGGCGCAGGCCTCACGTTCGCTGTCGCGAGTGGCACGTGCGCCATAGCCACGGTGATCGCATGGACGCCATGGAACAAGGCCGTCGCGAACGCCGGTTCGTGCAGCGACGGTCGATGCGGATAGTGTTCTTCGGCAATCGCGTAACGCCTGATAGTTTCTCTCGGGGCATCCCGAAGGTCCTCACCCGGAGCTCTCACATGGCAACATCAGAAACCACCGCGCAGCAAGATCACCTTCGATGGGAGCAGGATCATCTGCGCTGGAGTGCAGAACACATGCGAGCCCTCTCGATCCTGCGCCGGATCGAGTCCCGGCTCTACGCGCACGAGGTAGAGATCATGACGCATCGCGCGGAGATCGCCGCGCACGAGCACGCCCACCAGCACGGCAGCGCAACGCCCGTGCGAACCCAGATCGCATCGCACGATGCTGGCGGCACGCGTCATGCCGAGAGTGCCCGCCGCCACAACGAACTGATGGAAGCGATCTTTGCCCTCGATCGGCTGCTCGAACCGAATCTGAACTCATGACTGAATTGGGAACTCCGACGCTCGCGTAGGTCTCTAAGCAGGTGCCGAGCCTCGCTCGCGGTAGCGAGCACTGCCAGGGCCCGACACTGGAGTATGTCCCATGGCTCTCTGCAGAAACGTTGGTTCGGTTGACCGTGCCATTCGAGCCATCGTCGGGGCAGTCGCTCTCGCGCTCGCCTTCACCACGCTGGGCTTGATAGCGGGCTCGCCATGGGGCATCATCGCCGGTGCGGCGGGCCTCATCAATCTCGGCGCCGCCGCGATGGGCGGGTGTGCGCTCTACCTAACGCTCGGGCTTTCAACCAGCGG
>JBBQGR010000260.1:0-4372 GCA_038323185.1 Phycisphaerales bacterium
GATCAGAATAACGACCACGACTCGAGCAACTCGGGCGTGGGGGCGGGCGTGGGTGTGGGCAACCCGTGGGTGAACTTCCGCGGCGAGAAGCGGAGCAACACCACGCACCGCAGCATCACCGACCCCGAGGCGCGGCTGTACACCAAGACCTCGGGCGTGGCGCACTTGCAGCACAGAATGCACGTGCTGATGGAGAACCGGCACGGCATCGGCGTCGATATCCGGGTGGGCAAGGCCGACGGTCACGCCGAGCGAATGCTGCCTGAAGATGCTCGACCGGGTGCAGCGAAAGCTGGGATTGGAACCGGCGACGCTGGGGGCCGACAAGGGATATGACGCCGAGGACTTCCTCTTGGCACTGGAAGAACGCGGCATCGAGCCGCACATCGCGTGCAAGAGCAAGAAGGAGATCGACCTGCCGTGCCAGGGCCAGAAGAACGAGGGCGGCGTATGGGCACGCTGGTTCAATCAGCAGAACGCGACCGACAATGCCTTCCAGATCAGCCAGCGCAAACGAAGACTGGATGAGGAGATCTTCGGCTGGCTGAAGCAATTCGGCGGCCTGAGGCGGGCGCGGCTGGTCGGCCGCTGGAAACTTCAGCAACTCGCAGACATCGCGCTGGGAAGCCTGAACCTGATCCGGATGGGCAAATTACTGGCGACATAACTCGATCCGGTCCGGAAAACCGGAGCGGTCGGGCCGATTGCGGCAGTTGAGACCAGGAACCAAAGCCGAAACCGGGTACAAAGCGCGATCTCGCATGAACTCACGCAGCATCGCACGCCCGATCTTCACACGGATTGCCGAGAATCAAATAGTTCAACGCCCTGCTAGTGAGAACGCGGACGTCTACCCTCGCGGCCCAACCGCCTTCACATTCGCTGGCATCTCGAACTGCTTCTCATTCTCCCTGAACGCCGCGGCGAGCTTCTTCGCGCTCGCGTCGTAGGCCGCGCCGTCGGCCCAGGTGTTCCGGGGCATGAGCACTTCGGACGGGACGCCGTGGACGTCCTTGGGGATGCTGAGGCCGAAGATGGGGTCCTGGTGATACTCGGCCTTCGCGAGCGAGCCATCGAGGATCGCCGTCACAAACGCTCGCGTGTACTTCAGGCTGAAGCGCTTGCCGGTTCCATAGGGGCCGCCGGTCCAGCCGGTGTTGAGAAGCCAGACGTTCGCGCCGTGCTTCTGAATCTTCTCCGCGAGCTGATGCGCGTACGTCACGGGCGGGCGGGGCAGGAAGACGCCGCCGAAACAGGGGGAGAAGTTGGGCTCGGGCTCCTTCACGCCTGCCTCGGTTCCGGCGAGCTTGCTCGTGTACCCGTTCATGAAGTAGTACATCGCCTGCTCGGGGCTGAGCTTGCTCACGGGAGGCATGACGCCGTACGCATCGGCCGTCAGGAAGATCACGTTCTTGGGATGCCCGCAGACGCTGGGGATCACGGCACCCTCGATGAAGTCCACGGGGTACGTGACGCGCGTGTTCTCGGTGAGTTTCGCGCTGTCATAGTCGGGCTGGCGCGTCTTCGCGTCGATCACCGTGTTCTCAAGAACGCTGCCAAAGCGGATCGCGTTCCAGATCTCCGGCTCGCCTTCTTTGCTGAGCTTGATGCACTTGGCGTAGCAGCCGCCCTCAAAGTTGAAGACGCCCTGATCGCTCCAGCCGTGCTCATCATCGCCGATAAGCGCCCGATGCGGGTCCGCGCTAAGCGTGGTCTTGCCCGTGCCCGAGAGGCCGAAGAAGAGCGCCGGGTTCTGGCCCGTTGCGCGGTCCACGTTGCACGAGCAGTGCATCGGGAAGACGCCCGCCTCGGGCATGTCATAGTTCATCGCGTAGAAGATGCTCTTCTTCATCTCGCCCGCGTACTCAGAGCCCAGGATCACCACGATCTTGCGCGTCAGACTCTGCGCAATCAGCACCGGGGTCTTGTACCTCATCGTCGCCTGCTCCTCGGCGGTCAGCCGACGACGACCCGCATTGATGATCGTCCAATCCTTCTTGAAAGCCACCGGCGTGCCCGCGGCCTTGCTCCCCTGCTTGATGAAGAGCGTGCTCGCAAACAGGCTGTGCCAGGCCTGCTCCGTGATGACCTGCACACCCAGGCGGTACTTCGGGTCCGCGCCGGCGTATCCCTCGAACGTGTAGAGGCTCGGCCTGCTGTTGAGATGCGCCACCGCGATCTCAAGGGCCATGTCAAACTGCTTCTCCGTCACCGGCGTGTTGACCTTGCCCCACCAGATCTTGTCGTGGATCGAGGCGACATCCTCCAGCTGCTTGTCCTTCGGACTGCGGCCGGTGCGGTCGCCGGTCAGGCAGACCAGCGCCCCGTTCGCCGCGAGCTGCCCCTCGCCCGCCGCGAGTGCTCGCTCCACAAGCTCTGCCGACGAGAGGTTGGCATGCACGCGTTTGGGCGAGAGATCAAGGCGATCAAGAATGGTTTGGCTCATGAGTGAGTAGTCTCAGAGAGGAGTCGCGAGTGACGTGACGGAACGAGTGACAGAGCGAGTGACAGAGCGAGTATCGGTTCGAGTCGCCAGCGGCAAAGCAAACTACGACGCGAACAGCAAGGCACACCACGATGCAAACAAGTCCCGGCGCGTCGCACGCAAGGCCAACAACACGAACGCAAGGGTACGAGCACGAACATCAATCCGCCACCCGCCGCGCCATTCGCCGCCCCGCTCGCCCCGCCATGAGACTGTTTCACGCCCTTCCCTGATCACCCCTCCAGCACGCCCGGCGTATAGCGGTCGCGAAACCTCGACCACGCAAGCACGCCCCGATACGTACCGTCGGCCGCGAGGTCGGGCCCGCCCCAGAGCGCGGTCGCGTCGGCGTGTCGCCTCGCCGCCCGAAGCTGCTCGCGCCACAACTCCATCGGCAGCACCGTGTCCCAAGGCATGCCAGATCCGCCGTGCGCCATCGGCGTCACGGCCCACCAGAGCGTCTTGCCCGGGAAGATCTCGCGCGAGAACTCCGCCAAGCGGCGCGCATAGTCGCGATACTTCCGCGCCTCCGCCGCGACATCAATCTGCGGCACCGGCGACCCGGCAGCTGCGCCCCGCGGCCGCCCCGATGGAATCACGTAACCATCCGCCACGATCGCCACCGGCAAATCACGCAGCACGTGCGCGAGAAACCGATACCGGTTCAGCGTGCGCCAGTCGTTGTCGGCGATCTTTCCATAGACGAACGACGTGTACGGCTTCACGCCCGAGTAGACGCCCACGTCCTGCGTCCCCATGGCGAGATATTCGCGGCAGATCGTCTGGATCCGCGAGGCCAGCTCGTCCAGCTCGTCCGGCCGTTCCTCCATCGCGACGCAGTCGATCTCAACGTCGAGCCAGATCGGCCCGCGGGGTCGCGACCGCGCGATGTGCCGCTCCAGATTCTCGTGCGAGAAGCTGCCGTGCTCTGTGTCCTTCGAGCGCCACGAGCGCCCATCATAAAACCCGCGCACCACGCCCTCCGGCGAAGGCGTGAAGGCCGCTGCGATGCCCCCCGGCGGCAGTCCCTCGTACACCGTCCCATCGATGATCGTGTGCACGGCTCGCTCCTCCATCAATCCCACGCGCAGCGGCCCGCGCGCTCGCCAACGCATATTCTCAGCCGATTCCCGGCAGGTTCTTGTCGATCCAGTCGTCCTGCCTCAGCACGCTCGAACGATTGCGCCGGTCGCGCGCCTCGCTGCGCGACTGCGCATACCGAAACACCCATCCAACAACGCCCGTGCCCGACGCCTCGGGACCAGCCATGCGCGAGGCCAACGCCGCCGCGACCCGCGGCACGAACCGCTGCACAAGCTCGTCCTCATAACTCACGAAGATCTGCGCCGAGCCCGGATCGCCCTGCCGCCCGGCGCGCCCGATGAACTGCCGGTCGATGCGCTTCGCACCGTGCATCTCCGTCAGCAGAACGTGCAATCCGCCCACCGCCAGCGCGGCCTTGTCGCACTTGATGTCCGTCCCGCGCCCCGCCATGTTCGTCGCGACGGTGATCGCCGCCTGCCCGCCGCCCTTGCCCGCACTCTCGATCATCGTCGCCTCGTCCTTGTCGTGGTGCGCGTTCAGCACTCGGTGCTCAAGCCCGCGCTGCGTGAGCACGCGCGAGAGGATCTCGCTCGCCGCGATCGAGCGCGTGCCCACCAGGATCGGACGCCCGAGCCGATGGATCTCCTCGATGCTCTCCGCGATCGCCGCCCACTTCTCTCGCGAAGTCCTGAAGACGCGCAGCGGCATCTGCACCCGCGCAATCGGCCGGTGCGTCGGCACCACCATCACCGGCCGCGCGTACACCGCCTCGATCTCGCTCGTCGCGTCCGCCACCGTCCCCGTCATGCCGCACAGGAACGGATAGCTCCTGAAGAATCGCTG